>NZ_JAUBTR010000038.1:0-19749 GCF_036705045.1 Microcoleus sp. BR0-C5 | reverse complement strand
GGAACAGGCATCTTGCCTGTTCCCTCCCACAAAAGATGAATTTTCATCTTGTGGAACAGGCATCTTGCCTGTTCCCTCCCACAAAAGATGAATTTTCATCTTGTGGAACAGGCATCTTGCCTGTTCCCTTCCACAAAAAATGAATTTTCATCTTGTGGAACAGGCATCTTGCCTGTTCCCTTCCACGGGCAAGATGCCCGTGCCACAAAAGATGAAGTTTATTCTTGTGGAACAGGCATCTTGCCTGTTCCATTCCACAAGAAATGAATTTTATTCCTGTGGAACAGGCATCTTGCCTGTTACTAAAAGGCTTATTAAAAATGGTTCTATATGTCAGTTAAACCAGACATTTACGAAAATCCTCTCGCAATTGATTTTCGTTTAAGTTGCGACCGATGAATACAAGCTCGTTTTTCGGAGTTTCTGTAGCTTTCCAAGGTCTATCCAGCCGACCATCGAACACCATGTGTACTCCTTGAAAAACAAATCGCTTGTTGTCTTCGGCGACATTCAAAATGCCTTTTGTCCGAAAGATATTCGGGCCTTGAGTTCGCAACAATTCCTCCATCCAATCGCTAAATTTGTTGCGGTCAATAGCGCCGGATTCTACTATTGCTACTGAGGTAACAGTTTCGTCGTGTTCGTGAGTGTGTTCGCCCAAAAAGTCGGGTTCGATTTCTAAAGCCCGGTTCAAATCAAATGCTTTAACCCCCAACAAAGCATCCATTGTTAATTCAGCATTGCGGGTGCGGTGGATTTTTGCCATTGCATTCATGGCGCGAATTCGCTTTTCTAATTCTGCCAATTCTTCCTCAGTTACTAAATCGGTTTTGTTGAGCAAAACTACATCAGCAAAGGCAATTTGTTCTTGAGCTTCGTCGGCGTCCCAATGCTGCCAGATGTGCTTGGCATCGACTACGGTGACAACTGCATCAAGCAGCAATTTGTCCCGCATATCTTCGTCTACAAAAAATGTCTGAATGACGGGTGCTGGGTCGGCTAAACCTGTGGTTTCGATGACTATGTGGTCAAATTTGTCTCGCCGCTTCATTAAGTTGCCGATAATCCGAATTAAATCGCCTCGGACTGTACAGCAAATGCAGCCGTTGTTCATCTCAAAAATTTCTTCGTCGGCATCAATTATCAGTTGGTTGTCGATGCCTACTTCGCCAAATTCGTTGACGATGACTGCAACTTTTTTGCCGTGTTCCTGTGTTAAAATGCGGTTCAGCAGCGTAGTTTTGCCTGCGCCGAGATAACCCGTGAGAACGGTAACAGGAACTGATTCGATCGCCCCAGCAGTCACCATACTTGACCTCGATTATTTTACAATGATAACCATTATCGCTATTTTACACCAGAGTTGCTGGCAGTGGTCACAATATTAAATAATGTTAATAAATTGTTCGTGAGAGCTTCTAGGGGCGAGTTGTACCAATAATATTTGCTGCAATTCAAAATATCGATCAACCCGCCCCCTCAGATTACAATTAATTGTTAATCATAGCTGCAATTCGATCGCGCTCTAACTCTCTACCAATAATCACCAGTTTGGTTTGGCGGAGTTCGGAAGGTTGCCAAGGACGATCGTAAAAATATTCTATGCGCGATCCGACACCTTGCAACACCATCCTCATCGGTTTCTTGGGAACCGCCACAAACCCTTTAATCCGATAGATTTCCTGCTGCTGCATCAAGGATTGCAGTTTTTTCACCAAAGCTTCAGGTTCAAATTCGCGATCGGCAATAAAGTAAGTCGAGTTAATATCATCATCGTGTTCGTGTTCCTCCTCAGTGTCGTGGTGACTAGGACGAGACTCCAAATCATCCTCAACCGCCGCATTAAATCCCATTAGCACATCAGGGTTAATTTCGCCACCTTTGCAGGGCACAATTTTCACACTCGGACGTAACTCTTGTTGCAACCAGCTTTGGACTTTCTTGTGAGTTTCCACATCTACGCGATCGACCTTCGTTAAAAGTACCATATCGGCACAGGCTAACTGGTCTTCAAACAATTCCTCGATCGGAGTTTCGTGATCTAAACTATCATCAGCCTGCCGCTGTGCCATCAAAGCATCAATATCACCAACAAAAGAACCGCTAGCAATAGCTTCGCAATCGACAACAGCAACAACACCGTCCACAGTAGCACCAGTGCGAATTTCTGGCCAGCGAAAAGCTTGAATCAAAGGTTTAGGAAGTGCGAGGCCCGAAGTCTCAATTAAGATACAATCAATTTGCTCTCTACGCTTCAACAATTCCTGCATAGTCGGCAAAAATTCCTCTTGAACAGTGCAGCAAAGACAACCATTTGTTAGTTCAACAATATTGCTGCTAACATTTTCTCCTTCGTCGCAAACTTGGCAATCGCGCAGCAGTTCTCCGTCAATACCGATTTCGCCAAATTCGTTAACCAGAACAGCAATGCGGCGACCTTGATTATTTTGCAATAAGTGGCGAATTAAGGTAGTTTTACCGCTACCGAGAAAACCAGTGATGACAGTAACAGGAATTTTGTGCATTGATAATTTTGTGCTTATTTGGTGATGGGATATCTTCCAGGCTCTGTCCCTAGGTGACAATTTAAGACTGAAACCCAAAATAAATGTCGTTTTTATGCGAAGTCTAGATCCCCCTAAATCCCCCTTAAGAAGGGGGACTTTGAAAATATTTCTTGTCCCCCCCTTATTAAGGGGGGTTAGGGGGGATCTAGATTTCGATAAAAACAAGAGATCCGGTCGGTTTGACGTTAAGTTGTCACCAATGGGCAGAGCATGGTAACGAGAAAGGGTCTAATTTCCCAGTGGTGGAATCTTCGCCAAAACACCTTTTTTCAGAGCTTGAGGACGCTCAGACCAAGGCAATAAACCGTCTGGTTTAGCATAGTATTGACCCGCGCATTCGAGTACAGCCTCGACGCTTTCCGACTCATTTGCTGGTAAATCACCAAACAGATAAGTGTACTTTCCCACAGCAGCAAAAGACACCGCACAAGAGTGACTGCAAGCACTCATGCACTCAACTTCTTGAATCTCAAATTTATCAGAAAACTCCCAATTTTTAGCGAGTTGCGACAAATTTTCCATAAATTGTTGGCCGCCGCTTTTACCTTCGCGCTTGCCGTTTTTCCAAACACTAGCGCAAGCAGTGCAAACAAATAGATTGTGCTTTGTGCGTACAGCCGCATTAATTCCATCCATCATCCGTACCTCGCAGATGCGTTCAAAAGTGAGTTAGATATCGGCGGGCATTCTGACTTGAGAAACCCCAAGGGTTTCATTACAGTTGCGGGACAGCGCCGGACTTGCACCGAACTTTCCCCGTTTCCTCTAACGGCTGCTCCCCGCTAGAACCGATCGCGAAATCACATCATACCGCACTTGCCGCCTTTTTGGAAAAAAGTTATGTTGGTAATCTCCATCCATCAAAAAAAAAATAACTCTTTGTGGAACAGGCATCTTGCCTGTTGCTGACAGGATAAAACCCCACCAAAAAAATAACTCTTTGTGGAACAGGCATCTTGCCTGTTGCTGACAGGATAGAAACCCATCCCCAAAAAAATAACTCTTTGTGAAACAGGCATCTTGCCTGTTAATGACGGGCTAGAAGCCCCTCCTACCCGAACATTACTACAAACTATATGAACGCCTTCCCCGATTTTTCCACTCACGGCTATCAGATTGAAAAAGAACTCGGACACAACAGTCTCGGCGGCCGAGTTACATACTTAGCGAAAAATACGAATACTCAAAAATTAGTTGTAATTAAGCAATTTCAATTCGCTCAATTAGGTGCTAGCTGGACAGAATACGAAGCTTACGAACAAGAAATTAAAGTTTTGAAAAAGCTGGATCGCCCCGGCATTCCCCGCTATCTCGATTCTTTTCAAACTGACAGCGGTTTCTGCATGGTGCAGGAATACAAAAATGCCGAATCTGCTGTCGCGCGGACTTTTTCGCCGCCGGATATCAAGAAAATTGCGATCGCCACTTTAGAAATTATAGCTTACCTGCAATCCCAGAAACCGCCGATAATTCACCGCGACATCAAACCGGAAAACTTGTTAATCGACGAACAGTTAAATGTTTACTTAGTAGACTTCGGTTTTGCGCGGTTAGGAGGTGGAAATATCGCCGCCAGCAGCGTTGTCAAAGGTACGATGGGATTCATGCCACCGGAACAAATGTTCAACCGAAAATTAACCAAAGCATCCGACCTTTACGGCTTGGGGATAACGCTAATTTGCTTGTTAACTGGTACGAAATCTGCGGATGTCGGTAATTTAGTTGATGCTAATTATGGCATTCATTTCCGGCATTTAGTACCGCCATTGCAGCAGGGTTGGATGAATTGGTTGGAGAGAATGGTAGCGCCGAGATTGCAAGACAGATATCCATCGGCTGCGGATGCTTTAACTACGCTAGAATCTTTGGATGTCAGCAGCTTGCCGAAAGTGAGAATTGAGGGCGATCGACTGAAATTTACTGCTACTGAATATGAAGAAATTATAATACGGGCGATTACCATTAGCAACCCAATTCCAGATACAATTTTAACAGGAAGATGGGAAGTCGCGCCGCATCCGAACGATCCGCCGCACACGCCTTACGACCATTCTTGGATTTCTTTTGAACCGCCCTCATTTGAAAGCAATGAATTGGAGTGTCAGATTGCGGTAGATACGAGCAAATTGCTGGCAAGCCAAACTTATCAACGCCAGATTGTACTGCGCGCTAATTCTGAACCAGACACTTATCAAGTTGCAATTCAAGTTAAAACTGCGCGCCTTCCCGAATCCAAACCAACACTATCTTTGTCTAAAAAGAGACTGCTTTTCATGTTGGTGTTTGTTTTCGCCGGTTGGCTGTTGGGTTGCGAAATCCATCCACTGTTTTTATCGATGTTTTTAATTTCTCCGCTTGTTACTGGATTTATAGCAGCGGAAAAAACGCTATCTGCTGAAGTAAATGGAATTGAAATCAATTGGTTTGGAGCCGTTTTCGGAGCGAGCTTTGGAATTACAGTTATGTCGATATTAACAAGCGCTTTTGCCTCAGTTTTCGAGATTAATTTAGGCGATGATATGAGTAAAATCATCCCTTTATTAGTTTGCTTGGTGCCATCAGCTTTAGTTGGTGCTGCGGCCGGTAGTGTTGCCAGTAGTTGGACTTTGACACTCTGGGCATTTGCAGCTTCGGGAGTGACTTTTATATCTTCGCTTGCCCTGGGATTCAGTTTGGAGATGACAAAACCTTTAGGGATTAGTATTTACTTGATACTTCTACTTCTATTTAGTTCCTTTTGTTGGTTGGTAGTTTATACTTTAGCTAAACCTGGGATTTCCGATCGCATTAAAAAAGGTTTTTTGAAGCAAGATGCTGTGACACTCGCCTTTCTCACGGCTGGATTTTGCATCAGCTTAGGAACCGCATTGCAACTGTTTTTTAAATTGGTAACTAATATTGATTCGGTTGAAATCATGGAACTTTTAATTGTCGGAGGAATTACGCTCACTCCCGCCGCCGTCACTGCTATTCCCTTACTCAATCTGATAGTTTTTAAAAGAAATCAAATTATTGCCAACTATCGAAAATCCCAACCCCATTTAATCAAACCGTAAAAACTTGTTCGTAGTAGAGACTTTCGTCCTTAAAGACTGAAGTCCTTAGTACAAACCTTTTTTGGACTGAAGTCCTTACTACAATTTTTTTTTGAACAGAAGTCCTTACTACAAACCTGACAAATTTATGAATGCTTTTCCTGACTTTTCCAACTACGGCTATCAAGTAACTCGCGAACTCGGACACAATCGCGCCGGCGGGAGAGTTACCTATCTCGCTACCGAAATTAATACCCAACGTTCCGTCGCTGTCAAACAATTTCAATTTGCCCAAACAGGCGCTAATTGGGCTCAATATCAAGCGTGCGAACAAGAAATTCAGATTTTGCGAGAACTGGATCATCCCAACATTCCCCGCTATTTAGATTCCTTCCAAACTGCATCGGGTTTTTGCATGGTACAGGAATACAAAAATGCCGATTCTCTCGCTATTTTGCGCCAGCTAACACCGCAGCGAACCAAGCAAATTGCTATCTCTGTTTTAGAAATTATCAAATACTTGCAAAACCGCGTTCCGCCAGTGATTCACAGAGATTTAAAACCGGAAAACATCTTGGTGGACGATCGCCTGAATGTCAGCCTTGTCGATTTCGGATTTGCTAGAATCGGCGGGGGAGAAGTGGCCGCCAGCAGCGTTGTTAAAGGCACTTTGGGCTTTATGCCGCCAGAACAAATGTTCAATCGGCAGCTAACTGTTGCATCGGATTTATACAGTCTCGGCGCCACGCTAATTTGCTTGCTAATCGGCATCAATTCTACCGAAGTTGGCAGTTTAATGGACGATACCGGGCGGATTAATTTTAAACATCGGTTGCCGCAGCTAACTCCAGAATTTCTTGACTGGCTGCAAAAAATGGTGGAACCGAATTTCAAACACCGCTATCCTTCCGCAGATGCTGCCCTCAATGCTTTGATTCCCCTCGAAGTTGTTCAGCAGCGTAACAACTTAAAACCGGTATTGATATCAGTCGGAGTATTAACAGCAATTTCTGCTATTTTTATTCCGCTTTTTTGGAAATCTCCCGAACATCAAACAGCAGTAGATATCAAACCAGTAATCAACTCAGCAAATTTGAACCCTAAGACTCAAGTAATGTTAACTGACGAATTAGAATCAACGAAACTTAGGAATGTTTGGTCTTTGAAGCAAAAGAAAAAAGTCTATTTTGCTGTAAGTGCTGCTAACTTGCCAGAAGGAGAATATAGAACTTATTGTAAGGTTGTCAACCCTCAAGGACTATTCGCAGCCCAAAGTCAATCTTATTTAAAAACGACGGGCGATCGATTAAATACTTGGTGCTGGTATAATTTTAAAGAAGATGACAAACCTGGCAATTGGCAGTTTCAATTTTACTTAGACGGTCAAAAAGTGACGCAAAATAGTTTCAAGGTCTTACCTTAAGATAGTTGTTCCGGGCTGGCAGTGAATTTCTTGGCCGTCAAAAGTTGGCGGATTCCACGTTTCTGCATAACTTGCATTAATTTGATCGCTCTCGCAAATTGCAGAAATAGTTGTTATGCCACCCTTTTCTTTAAAAGCAAACACTGCGCCAGTGTAGGATTTCCCGGTACTCATATCATTAGGTTTGGCAATCGCGATCGCGCTTTCAAATTGTGCCGATTCGCGTTGATTGTACGAGGTTTGCACCGGATCCATTGATGATACAAGCGTGTAATTATAGTCATCGCTTTGTTCTTTAATTCCTAGACCCAGTTGGGTAATGTTATCGCTAAATTTACCGTACTCTGCATAGTAAGCTTGCTGCCCTCTATTGATGCTATTAATATATTGTTTTGCTTGTGAGGATTTCGGATCGCTGGAGATGAAAAGTTTATTGAGTTTAAAATCGTAAAATGACGCCATGATGCCAGCCACAACCGCGATGTAAATTGCAATCCTCGGCAGCAAACTGGATACTGGCAATCTCGATTTTTTACTGGCTTTAGCTACATTGACTGACATTTTTTTAACTGTCATAAAGTAAATTTGCCAAGCTTGTAGAGTGCGCCACAAGCACCCTACAAACTATAAATTATGCAGTTTCGTGCTTCCGCCATGCGGGGTGCCACAGCAATTCGGCAGTCGATCGCTTCTCGACCATTTCAGGAGTAATCATACAATTAGCCACATCCTTGCGAGAAGGCAACTCGTACATCACATCCAGCATTAACTCCTCTAAAATGCTGCGGAGAGCTCTCGCGCCAGTTTTGCGACGATAGGCCTCCTGGGCGATCGCCCGCAGCGCTTCCGGCTGGAATTCCAACTCCACGCTGTCCATCTTCAACAGCTTTTGATACTGCTTCACCAGCGCATTCCGGGGCTCAGTCAATATCTGCATCAAAGCTGCTTCATCCAGCGGCGAAATCACCGTCACCACCGGTATCCGCCCGACAAACTCAGGAATCAAACCAAACTTGACTAAATCGTCGGGCTGTACCTGCTGCAAAATATCAGCGGCCCGCTTGTCTTTCGCCGGCAAAGTCGAGTTGCTGTCACTTTCTGTTGGCTGAATAAAGCCCAAGGATTTTTTACCCAAACGCTGTTCAACTATTTTTTCCAAACCGACAAAAGCACCGCCACAAATAAATAGAATTTTGCTAGTGTCAACTTGAATAAAATCTTGGTAAGGATGTTTGCGGCCGCCTTGCGGGGGAACATTAACCACTGTTCCTTCCAACATTTTTAGCAGCGCTTGCTGCACTCCTTCTCCCGATACATCCCTGGTGATCGAAGTATTTTCGCTTTTGCGAGCAATCTTGTCAATTTCATCAATATAAATAATGCCACGTTGCGCCGCTTCAACATCAAAATCGGACATTTGCAACAGCCGCAGCAAGATATTTTCTACATCGTCGCCGACATATCCAGCTTCTGTCAGTGTCGTCGCATCCGCTACCGCAAACGGCACTTCGAGCATTTGCGCCAAACTTTGCGCTAACAAAGTTTTGCCACAACCTGTGGGCCCCACTAACAGGATGTTGGATTTTTGCAGTTCTACATCGCTGTCAGCAGAAGACTTGTCGCTATCTTTAGCTTGGTCAACGCTCAAGCGCTTGTAGTGGTTGTAAACTGCTACAGAAAGGACTTTTTTTGCTGAATGCTGGCCGATGACGTGGTTGTCTAAATGCTGCTTAATTTCTGTCGGTTTCGGAATTTGAGCTAAAACGATTTTCGATTTGTTCGATCGACCTGGGCGCCGGGTTCCTTGTCCCTGAGACTCTCGCACCTCTGACTGGGGAATCTGTTGACCAATTGTTTTACTGGAGTCAAAGAACTCCTCCTCTAAAATTTCGTTGCACAGTTCCACGCATTCATCGCAAATGTATACGCCGGGCCCAGCTATTAACTTGCGGACGTACTCTTGCGACTTGCCGCAAAAGGAGCATCTGAGATGGGAGTCATATTTTGACATATTTGCCTCTTACTTTACGGTTGCGGTTGCTTTTTTTGACTGGGGAAGTTGCCGCGCGATCGACCTTAGCTTTGCCCTAGAAGGGTTTCCCGATCGGACACCCAAGCCAGTCAAGCTTCGCGATCTCTATTTCTAAGTTAACACTTTTGAGGCTTTAGTCATTAGTCATGAGTCATCCGAGCCAATTTGAATTTTTCATTTTCACTTGAAAATAAAGCTGCACGGGCTTACCATTTTTTGTATTCCAAAAATTTTCCCGACATAATTATTTTCACTCGATCGCCTTTTGGGTCTGCTTCTTTCTCGACATCCAAAGTAAAGTCGATCGCGCTCATAATCCCGTCACCAAATTTTTCGTGAATCACTGCTTTGAGTGGCATCCCGTAAACCTGCATAATTTCATAGAAACGATAAATCAGGGGGTCAACCGGAACCGAGGCCTCCAAAGAACCTTTTAACGGAGGTTCACAGAGAACCGCAGCCGTCTCGCTATCTAGTCCCAAAGCCGAGACAATTTTCTGGGCTTCATCTTCTGATGCGGTAGCTTGACGGTAAATAACCGCGGCAATCCAAACTTCGTCGCGCCCCAAAACTTTTTCCAAATCTGCAAAACTAATTCCCTTAGCTTTTTTAGCCGCCAAAAGCTTTTCTGTAATTCCTGAAATTGCCATTAAATATTCTCCCCTTCACTTCAGTGTCAGATGTGAAACTTTTCTCACATTTTGGTTATTTTGTCAATACTAAGTTGAGAAAAAAAATCGAATTGATAGCTCGGAACTTCAGCAAAAGCTGGTCTCGTCAACCCCCACAACTCATACAATTTGAGATTTGAGATTGGAAATGTTAGATTGGCAATGACTGATGACTACCAGGGTTGAGAGCTAGTCAACAGTTGCATTCTTTTTTCCAACTGGTATCACAACTGACACAACTGATAAATCCTAAAATAACTCATAACTGCCCTGTGGCAATGGTACAGTTGGCAGTATATGTAATAAAAGTTACACACGCAAAGGCATTCGGCATTCGGCAAACGGCTGAATTTTGATCGTGCTAGCCTGAAGCTCAATCGTCGCTCACGCAGCCAAAGCCCCTTTACCACTCAAAACCGGCAACTGACAAAAGTATGGAGATTCAGACCAAAAATTACACGATGCAGTACGATCGGGCTACGCAAACAGTCACCTGTAGCGGAGCGTTCCGACTCAGCCAGGTGGAAGAATACGCACCGATCGTCGATCTGCTCAACGAAGTGGCTGACTCCTGCCCAAACACGGTGACTCTAGACTTGCGAAAGCTAGAATTTTTAAATAGTTCTGGAATTAATATTTTCTCAAAATTTGTGATCAAAGTGCGCCAGCAAAAAAATATTCAAATCGCCATCAAAGGTTCTAAACAGATCCCCTGGCAGATAAAATCCCTGAAAAACTTGCAGCGGCTGATGCCTTCCTTGCACTTAGAATTGGAATAATAGCGAAAAAGGTGAACTACCCAACACCCATCTGAGTACAGATAGGGTGTGGGCTTCCCAATTCAACGGGGATTGCCTCAGCCTTCATGGATTTTTTACGCCCTGATGGCTTTGGTCTTACATCCCCTCCAAGGGCAGAAGCGCTAGTTCCTAACGCCAAAACTCGCAAGCCTTCGTTTTTAATATTTATTGCAGCGTTGATGTCTCTATCATGCCGCTTTTGACAGTGAGGACAATCTACAAGTCTTACACCCAATGAATCATATCCTTTTTGCAGTATTGGGATGGGTAGTAGAGTCTCGCTACACAGTTGAGAAGATGGGAAAAACCGCCCTATTTCTTGGTAGGTGTGACCAAATCTGTCTGCTTTGTACTTGAGCATGGTTAGAAAAATTCCCCATCCTTGGTCTGATATTGCTTTTGCCAAGTTGGGATTTTTAACCAGATTCTTAACTGCCAAATCTTCTACACAAATAACTTGGTTTTCGTAGGCTATTTTGCGAGATAGCTTATGTAGAAAGTCTTCCCTTACTCTAGCTATTTTACTAGATACTTTGGCAACTAAAAGTTTAGCCTTGCGACGCTTGTTAGATGTCTTATCCGTCTTTCTAGCTAATTTCTTTTGTTTGCGTTTTCTGTTCCTTTCTAGCTTAGCCAATTGCTTCTTAGGTAGGTCATATTTTGAACCCTCGGAAGTTATAGCAAAGTTTTTCAACCCCAAATCAACACCGATAGCTTCTCTGATTGCGACTACGGGCGTATCTTCTTGGTTAAAAAGAATAGAAGCATAATACCTACCATCTGCATTTCTCGATATTGTTACACTCGTGAATTTAGCATCAGGAAGCTCTTTGTGAAACACGGTTTTCATCAACCCCAAATTGCCAGGAAACTTTATTACAGCATCCTGTGGCATTAGTTTCACATTTTGGGGATATTGAATCGATTGCTTACCATGTTTAGATTTGAATCTCGGAAATTTAGCGCGTCCCTCAAAAAAATTGACAAACGCACTTGAAAGATTAAATGTTACTCGTTGTAAGACCTGACTATAAGCTTGTCCCAACCATTCATATTCCTTTTTCAAACCAGGAAGCAACTTGTCCATCGCAGCTTTAGAAAGACCTTTCCTAGTTTCTTTATACGCGGTAGTAGTGGCATTGAGCATATAATTCCACAACCATCGAGTATTGCCAAAACATTGAGCCAAGTAGGATTCCTGCTCGTCGGTAGGATAAATTCTGATTTTCACTGCTCTGTACATGGCATCGACCTTACCGTGCTTACATATTCACGGTAACATAAATAATTAAAAATATGTCAACTCACAACAAATATTTTGCTCGTTTGGGACCTGTCAGAGAACCTCGCTATCGCATTGGTCAGAGGACTGTCGTCAACTGACCTGGGTACAGGTACAGTGTGAGCCTTCTTGCTGTTATAGGTAAAGATAAATCCCCGGCTAAGTCCGCGAACCAGGATGAGGGTGGCTGAAGTTAATCGGAATAAGTCATAGTTAAACTAGCACAAAACCCTAAAAAACTTCAGAACCGACTAAAAATTACCAATTTTCAATTGCTATGCAGGAAGAACCATCGACAGAACAGCTACTTTTCGACGTTCAGCGGCTGAGTGCGGAACTTGAAAACTTGAAGCGCGAAAAGGTTGACCTAGAACTTTTGCTGGAGACTACCACCGAACATTCAGATACGATGGAAGCTCACTTGCTGAGCAAAGCTCAGTTGGCCCTGCGTTCCAGCGAAGAGCAGTTTCGGGCGATCGCCGCGGCAACTCCCGTGCCGATATTAGTTTCTCGCCTCTGTGACGGCTTAATTATGTATGCGAACGCTCAATTGGCTTCTCTCCTGAACATACCCCTAGAAAAATTGATCGGCTGCAGCACTCCAGACTTTTACTTAAACCCCGCCGATCGCCCAAAGGTACTTGAGGCACTTGCTAAAGAGGGATACCTCCAAAACTACGAAATCCACTGCAAAAAATCAGACGGCACCGCTTTCTGGGCGATGATCTCGGTTCAGTCGCTGGTGTTTAACGGCGAGCCGACAGCATTGTGCGCCTTGTACGACCTCACCCAGCGCAAGGAAGCAGAACAAACCCTCCAAGAGAGCGAAAAGCGGCTCCGCCGCCAGAGTTTGGCTTTGTTGCAGCTAGGTAGGCAGAGGACTCTCAACAGCGGTGCGCTGAATGTGGGAATTCGCGAAATTACCGAGGCAGCAGCCCGGACTTTGGATGTGGAAAAAGTCAGCGTCTGGCTTTACAACCATGGAAGATTTGGAAATCGCTACCCCAGCGATCCCCAGCTAAACTTTACTGAGAGAGTGCTCGCCCAGAACCAAACAGAGCCACTCGATACAGAGGCCGCGGCCTCAGAGCAACACGACGGGGTGAATCATTCTAAGTTTAAAATGCCCAACCTCAAATTAGTTTGTCTCGACTTGTACGATCGCACCCAGGAGAATCATTTGAGCCGGGAGTCCATATCGGCAAGCGATTTAAATTTATCCATTTTAGATGTTGAGGGCGACGCACCGGGCGAAAATTTGCGATCGGACAATGCTTTAGAACCTACGACAAAGACTCAAAACTCTCTCCAAACAAATTTGTCCCACTCATCTTCCCTAGCCGAACATTCCGCTGTGCTGCCAAATGCCAGCAAGCCCAATTCATCCATATTAAATGTAGCAATTAGGCTCGGTGGGCAGATCGTGGGCATCCTCTCTCTCGAACATATCGGCGCGCCCCGGCAGTGGGCTCTGGAGGAACGCACCTTCGCCGATTCTTTGGCAAATTTGGTAGCGCTGGCGATCGAAGGATTTGAGCGCCAGCGGGCTCAGGAAGCACTCTCCAAAGCCAAAGCGCAGCTAGAAATGACCGTCGATCAGCGCACCGCTCAACTCACCGCCGCCAATAAACTGCTCCGCATCGAAATTGCCGAGCGCAAAAGAGCCGAAATAGCCTTGCAAGAAGCCTTACACAAAGCTGAAGCAGCTTCGAGAGCTAAAAGCACTTTTTTAGCCAATATGAGCCACGAGCTGCGGACGCCACTCAACGCGATTATCGGTTACAGCGAAATGCTACAAGAAGAAGCACGGGAATCGGGACTCGAAGAGATCATTCCCGATACCCAAAAAATTTATAACGCCGGCAAACACTTGCTGACTTTAATTAACGATATTCTCGACCTTTCTAAGATAGAAGCCGGTCGGATGGAGCTTTATTTAGAAAAATTTGACCTCTGTAATTTAATTGAAGAAGTCGTTGCAACTTTGCACCCTTTGGTGGAAAAAAATCACAATCAATTGCAAGTTTCTTGCTCTGAGACTTTGGGAGTGATGTATGCAGATTTGACAAAAGTCCGGCAAATTCTGTTCAATTTGCTCTCGAATGCCCTGAAGTTTACCGAAGGTGGAACGGTGCTGTTGAGCGCGACTCGCGAACCAGCAGGTGACAGCGATTGGGTTTATTTGCAGGTATCTGATACGGGGATTGGAATGTCGGCAGAACAGCAGCAGGGTTTGTTTCAACCTTTTATTCAAGGGGACGCTTCGACTACTCGCAAGTACGGCGGCACCGGTTTAGGATTGGCCATTAGCCGCTTGTTTTGCCAGATGATGGGCGGCGATATCACTGTTGAGAGTCAGTTGGATGTTGGCTCTACTTTTACGGTTCATTTAAAGGCAAAAGTTGATATTAGTTAGAAGCAAGTTTGGCAACTAGCCATGTAGGGGATTTAAGGAATTTAATGGGTGGGGGTTTGGCTAGGAATTGTGTACCGCATTTAACGGATTTAACGGATGGCAAAAGATGGAATAATTCCCCAATTACCAATTAACCATTACCAATTACCAATTCCCTTGTTAATTGTGACACCGATCGCGCTCAACCTCTGTTGTCGATCACACAGTAGCATTTTTTTTCAGCCTAGAATACCTATATTATCCTAAAATTGTCCTGCAGGCACGATCGGGGGCCTCGCTGCATTCAAAAGTCCCACCTCAACCTAATTAAGGCGGTGGGGGGTTGCTTCCAGAAAGGCAATTTGGTAAAAGTAATGCTATGGTCGCGAAGCAGTAGAAGGCAAAATTTAACAGGAAATCAGGAAGTTTCAAAAGTCTCTGGACGCAGAAACACAATTCTGCTTTTTGCCTTCATACTGCTTCTACGGGCGAGATAGCACTGCTGCTGAAAGCAATGCACAATTTCTCAGAATCAAAGGAGTGCATCTACATGATTAAACCTTGCAGTCAACCGCTAAAAATAAACCCTTTTACTTGTTATCGCGATCCGGCTACAGGCAGGTGGACTACTGTAGTTACAAGTGTTCCAAACACTGGCGAAACAGACTCTAGTTTAAAAGCAGAAGCCGAAGGCGAAAACGAAGGTAAAGCAGAAACGATCCTTTCTGCTTCGCCTGCTGTCTCGGTGTCGAAAAAAGTCCTTTCTTTCTCCATGCCTCCGTTTAAACACCGTGCCAAAAAATCTGCTGTTAGTGTCAGCAGGTAGCTATCGCAGGGGTCTAATCTAGTTTCCACGGTTAGTCCCCGACGATCGTCAAACCAAACAAAACAAACTTATCCATAGCCTAAACTGCCAAAAAGCGATATACTAGCAGCAAACTTTCTCATTCAATATTCGTGAAGTATTTGCTCGATCGCTGCCTCCACTTTGTATGGACAGACCGACCAATTCGCCAGCGGGGAACAATCATCGTTGCTATCCCCATTATTTTTCTGTTTGCTTCGCTGCTAGCAATTGCAAGCCTCCGGCAGATTACCATACAGATAAGAGAGCGAGCAGATACTAATAGGGCAATACTTCAGGAAACTAACCGCTTGTTAACCCTCGTGGTGGATGCGGAAACGGGCATTCGAGGTTACGGGTTGACGAAGCGCCGCACATTTCTCTCACCCTACTTAGAAGCCAAGAAGAGTTTGCCTCCGCTGCTGGCGGAACTCAAGGTTATGGTTCAAGCAAACAAACTGCAAGCTCAGCGATTTGAAGATATAAAAAAAAGTACCGAACAGCATATAAATTTCTTGCAAAACACTTTGAATAAGCTCGACAGTTCGGCAACAATCGTGCAGTCGCCGGAAATAATTGAGGTGTTCACTCAAGGCAAATTGAGGAGGGATAACCTGCGTGCAAAAATTAATGTATTTTCTAATGCCGGCGAAGCCTACCAGAAAGCTCTAGATCAGCAAAGACGGGGTTTGATAGATTTCACTAATTTTGTGCAAGTTGCTGGTTTGCTTTTCGGCTGTTTGGGCGCAGGAGCTTCCTGGTATTTATTTGATAGTTTAGAGAAGGAATTGAGGAAGCGGGAAGCAGGCTTGGAAGAAAGTAAAAGTCGCATTCAAGCTGTGGTAGACAATGCGGCTGACGGGATTATTACTTTGGACGCACGGGGAAATATTGAGTCTTTTAATAGGGCGGCAGAAAAGATTTTTGGCGAGAAAGCCGATCGAATAATTGGCTCTAACCTGCGGCGACTGATAGCTCAACCGCAGCCGTACAGCAGCGTGGGGGATTATTCGGTAGAATATTTTGTGTTACATCCAGATACTACGCTGAAGACTTACCAGCAAGAAACAGTTGGAATTCGCCACGACGGAACTAAGTTTCCGATGGAGTTAGCTATCAGCGAAATGCGTCTGGCAAATCAACACTTGTTTATTGCGATTTGCCGCGATGCCAGAAGACGCAAAGAAGCCGAGGAAACTCTGCGAAAGCAAGCGCAAATGCTGGATTTGGCAAACGATACAATCGCGGTACTAGACTTGAATGGGGCGATTTCTTATTGGAATTTGGGGGCGAAGTGGCTCTACGGGTGGCGGAAGTCGCAAGCAGTAGGAAAAAACATTCACAAGCTTTTACAAACAGAATGGGCCCAACCTTTTGAGGCAATTCAAAAAGTATTTTTCGAGAAGGGTTCTTGGCAAGGAGAACTGGTGCGAACTAAGAAAGACGGGACAAAAATAACGGTGGCAAGCCGATGGACTTTGCAGTACGACGATCAAGATCAACCGGTTGCTATTTTGGAAATCAGCAACGATATTAGCGATCGCAAACGCTCAGAAATTGCTTTAGCCCAAAGCGCCCAGCGGTTTCGCGCTACTTTTGAGCAGGCGGCAGTCGGCATGGTGCAAGCGAGTGTGGAAGGTAAATTTCTGTTAGTCAATCAAAAACTTTGCGATATTTTGGGCTACAGCTGCCAAGAATTGCTGGAGAAAAGATTTCAGGAGATTACTTGGCATGGAGATTTGGCAAGTGAACTGGAACTTTTGCGCCAATTGTTAGCAGCAGAAATTGAAAATTACTCTCTGGAAAAGCGCTACATCCGCAAAGACGGAGAGTTGGTGTGGGCAAACTTGACGGTTTCGCTGCTGCGAGAAGAAAATGGCACTCAATTTCTGATGAGTGTGGTTGAAGATATTAGGGATCGCAAACAAGCGCAGGAATCGCTGCGGTTGCGCGCTCAAGAATTGAGGTTGACAGCCCAAAATCTGGCTCAAACGACGAATGTTTTAAGAAAGCGGAATCAAGAATTAGACCAGTTTGCTTATGTAGTTTCTCACGATTTGAAAGCGCCACTCAGGGCGATCGCCAATCTCAGCAGTTGGATAGAAGAAGACCTCAGCGAGTCGATGACAGAGGATACTCTGCACCAAATGAATCTGCTGCGCGGCAGAGTTCACAGGATGGAAGGTTTGATTGAAGGACTGCTGCAATATTCCCGCGTCGGACGGATTCAAGTGCCTTCAGAAATGGTAAAAGTTGAGAATTTATTAGCCGAAATTATTGATTCGTTGGCGCCGCCGTCTGGATTTGAGGTGAAAGTTGAACCGGAAATGCCAACTTTTGTGGCAGAAAGATTGCTGTTGCAGCAGGTTTTTTCTAATTTAATTAGCAACGCAATTAAGCACAACCGAGCTGAATCGGGTCACGTAAACATATCGGTTAAAGAGTTAGATGATTTTTACGAGTTTTCTGTAGAGGATGACGGGCCGGGAATTGATCCTCAATATCACGATAAAGTTTTTGTGATTTTTCAGACCTTGGAAGCACGTGATAAAGTTGAAAATACTGGGATTGGTTTGTCGCTGGTGAAAAAAATTGTCGAAGGTCAAGGGGGCACTATTTCCCTAGAATCTGCCGAAGGTGAGGGAGCAACTTTTCGGTTTACTTGGCCGAAGCAACCTATTAGCCAAGACGGAAAATAAAACAACTTTAAAGGTAGGATGTTTAGGAATGAGAATTAAATAACTTCCACTCTTGAAAGTGGGATGGGCGTCCCGCCCGTCCTTTTTGGACTGGCGGGACGCCCATCCCACAATAATAATTAAAATTATAAGTTATTTAATTAGCGATCGTTAGGGAGTACCGCGATCCAAAGAGTAAATGTAGGGTGCACCCGGACTACAGAGAACCCGATAGCGACTGTTTAAACTGCATCACAACGGATTTCGATGATAAATCCATCCGGATCGTAAAAGTAAATGCCGCGTCCTGTAGCGCGAGTGACGGGGCCACTATCGATCGCAATTTGATTTGACTTTAGCACTTCCAGAGCGCGATCGAACAAATCTGGCTCGATGTCGAAGGCTAAGTGGTTGGCGCGGGTAAAAGCTTTCTCCGGGTCTGGGTTTGGCGGTTCCAAGTCGGGCTGCCAAAATAAGTCAATAACAGTACCGTCTGGGGTGACAAAATTAGCGACTTTACCAGCGGCTACCATTTCTGTTAAAGTTGCGGGAATTTCTGCACCTGTTAGTTCGTGCAGGCCGAGAATTGTACCGTAGAAGTGGCGGGAAGCTGTCATATCGCGCACGTTTAAAGCGATATGGTGAACGCGGCGCAAATTCCCCGGCGCGAGGGCAATTTTGACGTTGTTTTCGGTAGTTTGCATGATTTTAAATTATTGCGAATGTTAAAATTGAATGCTGTTAGATTTATTCAGATCGTCTGCTGTAAAATAAGCCTTTTAAGTTGGTCGTGAAAACTTTTATTAGCGTCGTGCGATCGCACATAATATCAAGTATTCAGGACTTACGCATCGGGGTCTAGAAACCGGGTTTTTTACCGAATCTGCGGTCTACAACGGGTTTTATCGTAAAAAAACCCGGTTTCTCAACAATCGTGCGTAAGTCCTAGTACGGTTATTTTTCTTTAGGGAACGATGCCATGCCTACAAATAGCATGGCCAGACCACCTGCCAGAATTGCGAAGGCAAGTAAACCTACCACTAAATCTAATCCCGATGTATTTTCCATTAAATTAAACAGTTCTCCAATTAAATACAATCATCGGTATTTGTTCAGGTTTGAGTGCTTGCAAACAATGGGGAAGAGCAGAAAAAAATTAGATATCAACTTATTCTAAAAAAAGCATAATTAATTTTTTCCCTCTTCCCTAAACCTCCCTCCGTTAAATCAGTTAAATCCTGCAGACAGCTTAATTGTCGAACTTCTTATTTTGCCAATTCTCGATCGATGGCAGCGATCAGTTCGGGCGAATCGGGGCCAACACTGCTGCGGAATCTAGCAACGACTTCACCCTGTTTGCTAACTAAGAATTTCTCAAAATTCCAGGAAACCTCACCCTTGGGATCGACTGCACTCGTAAGCTTAGCGTACAGCGGGTGCTGCTGAGTACCTTTAGCGCGTACTTTGTCAAATAATTCAAAGGTGACGCCATATTTTGTAGTACAGAAATTGACGATTTCTGGATTACTTCCGGGTTCTTGAGCTCCGAAGTCGTTACAGGGAAATCCTAAAACCCGGAGTCCAGCCGCGCTGTACTTCTGGTTTAATTCTTCGAGTCCTTTGTATTGCGGTGTATAGCCACATTTGGAAGCTACATTAACTATCAAGAGTACCTTGCCAGCGTACTCTCCTAGCTGCTTGTCTTCGCCTGCGATCGTTTTTACTTTAATGTCGGAGATTGTGCTGGGCATTTTCAAATACTTTTAAATTTGACCACCACAATTTTACCGCAAGTCGGTACAATTTTGTCTAGAGGTCGATCGCTAAAAATTTCAATATCCCGGTCGCGGCGGGTTTACGCATCTCGCGCTTATATTATAGATATTGGTTAAGCCGCCCCTACCAAAATTACGGTTAATTTACCGAACCTGATCTTAGGAATGAGAATTAAATAACTTCCACTCTTGAAAGTGGGATGGGCGTCCCGCCCGTCCTTTTTTGACGGGCGGGACGCCCATCCCA
>NZ_JAUBTR010000151.1:0-4768 GCF_036705045.1 Microcoleus sp. BR0-C5 | reverse complement strand
AATTAAGGCTTTGACCAATTATCATTGGTTGACTTATTGATGATTTGTTGTAGACCTTTATCAACCGGATTCCGTATCAGACGCCAAATTAAGGACACCCTAACTCTTCTATCATCCGCTGACAATGCTGTGTTATACTAACCGACAAAGCATCAATATCGAGCGGAGTATTCCCTACAGGAAGCTTGGTGGCAAAAGTGCGACCGAGGTGCAATCTATCCCATACAGAACGTTTTTGCCCTGCTCGCCCACTTCCAGGGTCATGTATCCCGAATCCCGATATTTCTCTATTCCAAACAGGGCTGAAGTGACGGATCAACACTGCTTCTCCCCATGAAACTAAATCGATTTCCATCGGCGCGACTTTGAAGGCAAAATCCTCAATTTTTAGATTGTCTACAGCTTCGATAGATTTTCTATGCTCTGACAAGGGTCCGTAAAGAGTGTTGCCAATAGTTGTACGCCCCGTCCGACGACCGCCCGGAGCTGCTTTACCTACATAGATTGGCAGACAGCACTTACTCAAGTTTGCCTGTTTAATAAGGTTATACATTGAGAAGTCGCCCTGGTAGTACAGCAAATATGCTCCGCAATATTGGATCAAATCCTCCCTGACACGATCCAGTTCCTGAAGATTATAACAATTTTGCTTGCCACAGAAAGCGATTAAGTTTTCTTGTAAATCTGGCGGGACTCTAAATACTTCGAGCATGGAGTAAATTCTCAAATCTAAAATCTCAAATTCATTGACTACACTCTCGCTGTTCTAACTGTCTCCAGCCGCGATCTGATGCTAGAGGCAATAACTTCTGCCAAAGCGACTGGTACAGCATTCCCCAACTGCTTCATAGTTTCTGTCCAACTGTGAGGAAAGAAGTATTCGTCAGGGAAAGTTTGCAGTCTAGCAGCTTCGCGAAGCGTAAAGTAACGCACCTGTCCCGTGGGCTCAACTAACATATTTTCTCCTCCAGGGACCCCGTGAACTCCTGCTTTTAAAGTTTTAGCTGGTTCATCTAACAAGCTGCCCGTATGGCCTGGATACTTTCTGGCTCCTGGTATAAAAATGTGATTTAGTACGCTGTTTTGGCTTTCTTTATTGCCTTCTTGTGGTAAGTCCGAAATGGCATCCCGCACAGTGCGCCAAGGCTGTTTTTGAGGTGGAAACAAGTTGAACTGAAGATTGAATATGCGCGAGGAAAGCTTGCTAGGTATGTCTGGACGATCGCTTTTAGAGATTTGATTGCGCTCCCAATAATTGCCAGTCACCCATTGCTCCCAATGCAAGGCTTCCTGAGAACAAGTCGGTTCAGGAAAAGACCACTCTAATCCTAAATCCGATCGAAAACCTACAATAAAAACCCTTTCGCGCTTTTGGGGAATGCCGTAGTCTGCCGCGTTGAGTAAGCGAAACACTACACGGTATGATAGTCCCTCACCGCGACCGGCGGTATGATGCTGTTCTAACCGGGACAGGTGATGGGGCCAATCCTCATCCAGTCTTTGTACAACTTCTGGATAAGTGAGTTGTAGGACAATATACTCAAAATATTTAGTGAAGGAGGAACGCAATAAACCTTTAACATTTTCGATAACAAATGCCTTGGGTTTGAGTTCTCGCACGGCCCGAAAAAAGTGCGGAAACATATTTCGATCGTCCTCACTCCCGCAGTGTTTTCCTCCTACAGAAAAAGGCTGACACGGCGGCCCTCCAGTTAGGAGGTCTACCCCCTCTTTGAGTTCTAGGGATGTAAAATCGAATTTCGCGATATCTGTCTCAAAAACAGACCAGTTTGAAATCGCTTTTACACCCCGCCGCTGATTTTCTCGAATTGTCTCGCAGGCATTTTTGTCCAGCTCGATCACTGCTTTGTGACAAAAGCCGGCTTTTGATACGCCTATTGCTAAGCCTCCTGCTCCGCTGAATAGTTCTACAGAGTTCATTATTAGCATTCTATTGAGCAACGGTGGATATTAATTTTAATCTAAAATCGCAGCGATTCGATCGACTGTCCGCTGATTTTCCTCCGGGCTACCCACCGTAATTCGCAAACCTCCTCCAGTATGCCTAATTAAAGTACCTCGCTCTTTTAGCTGCTGCATGATTTGTTTGTGTTCCTGTTCGGCAGATTCGCCCTCAGCGGCTTTCACCCGCAGGTAAACGAAGTTAGCCGCACTCGGCCAAACTTGTAATTTTTGATGCTGAGTTAGCGCTGCAATTAATTTGGCTCTTTCTGATAGAGTTTCGGGAATGGTTGCTAGCAATAACTGCCGCTGCGCTAGGGCTAACTCGGCTGCTGTTTGCGAGAAACTGGGAAGGTTATAGGGGAGACGGATTTTTTCTAAGGCGACTGTGAGTTCGGGATGGGCGATCGCATATCCGACTCTCATTGATGCTAGCCGAAATGCTTTGGAAAATGTGCGTAAAATTATCCAACTCGGGTGCTGGTGCAATTGGTCTGCTAAAGTATTTTGACTGAATTCAAAATAGGCTTCGTCAATTACTACTAATATCTCTTCGGGTAAGTTTGACAACCATTCTATTTCATCTGCTGTCAAAGCATTGGCTGTGGGAGAATTGGG
The DNA here is from genome assembly GCF_036705045.1 of Microcoleus sp. BR0-C5. NCBI lineage: Bacteria > Bacillati > Cyanobacteriota > Cyanophyceae > Oscillatoriales > Microcoleaceae > Microcoleus > Microcoleus sp. BR0-C5. Next base: position 2,188 of record NZ_JAUBTR010000151.1, on the reverse strand, counting down.
ATGAACGACAAAGACGGCGCGCACGGGGGGATTTTGATTTTGGGCGTTAGCGCTGCCCGCCCCTACGGGGGCTAAGCCAACGGAGAGGATCGCCCTTTTAGCAGCCTCGATATCGATTTCAAAAGTCTCCTCTTTCCGCTGAACACTCACAACGGGAATGCCGAGGGTTTGGGCGATTATTCCATACATCGAAAAGGTGGGATTCGCTACCAAAATAGAGCCTTGCCCGCCTAAGCAAGTAGCTATTAAGATGGATCTAATTAGTTCGTCGGAACCGTTACCCACAGAAATATTGTCGGCTGTAATGGCGGTTTTGGGCAGTGTAACCCCCCCTAGCCCCCCCTTGTTAAGGGGGGGGACATTTAGGGATTCATTGACGTATTGGGCGATCGCCTCTTTGAGCGCTGCGTGGCCTCCGTCGGGATAGCGATTTGTCTCAATTAACTGCTGGTAAGTCCAAGCTAGCTTTTTTTTTAATTCTTCTGGCAAGTCGTAGGGGCATTCGTTGGTATCGAGGCGATCGATCGCACTTTCCGAGTGCGCTGATTCTCCTGATGTGCCGCCCGGATGGGGAGTGTATGCGGTAAGTTCGGCTAAATCTTTTCGGATAAAGGGAAGCATGGTATAGTTTACGACTTTTTATTTTAGATAATTTGCTTAGAAGCATCTGAACTTAGCATAGAGCTTGTTCTATCTCGAAAGCAAGAGGAGAGGGGGGATTAGTTTCTGTCGATCGATTGATGCGTCGGCTGTGGCAAATTGATTATTCTTAGAAAGTAACTGCTAATATGTGGAAACCAAGTATGAAAGTCAAGCCTTCCGATTTATCTAAAAATGCCGCCGCTACCATCATAGCTTTGAGTTTGGCTGTTCTCCCTTCAGCGATGCCTGCCTCAGCTCAAACCGAATCAGCTCCGGCACAGAACAATACTGAGTCTAATGGAGTTGTTCTAGACAGAACTCCCTTTCAAGAAAGCAAGGAAGACAACAATCATTGGGGTGCTTTGGGTTTGTTGGGCATCCTCGGTTTGGCGAATCTGTTTCGCAAGGATGAACCCAAACGCTACCGCGATCCGATGGGGGAATAATTGTTTAAGCGACCATCGCACAAGCCAAAAACCAAATCAACCGTCGTGGATTCAGAAACCGGGTTTTTTAGGGAAAGACTGGATTATTGCCTTTAATCCGAGCCAAAAATCCGGTTTCTTTGATATTGAGAGGCATTTTTGCCAGAAAGCTTACTCAATCCCGCCACAAAGCAATCCCACCCAATAAACCGCTCACATTGGGTACTATTTTAACCTGTGGCGGTAAATCAAAAGCAATCTTTTTAGTATTGCCGCCGCCGATGTAAATGCGATCGCAGTTAAAGAGATTTTGCAGATAGGTGAGCGCTTTTTCCAGACGGCGATTCCATCTTTTAGAACCCACTGTATCTAATGCCGATCGTCCTAATTGCTGTTCGTAAGTTTCCCCTTTGCGAAACGGGTGATGTCCTAATTCTAGATTTGGCACCAAGATACCATCGACAAATAAGGCAGAACCGAAACCGGTGCCAAGGGTAATTACTAATTCTACCCCGGTCCCAGCAATTGCTCCCAATCCTTGAATATCGGCATCGTTAGCCACTCGCACAGGTTTTCCCAAGCGATCTTTGAGAGTAGTTTGTAAGTCAAAATCTATCCAAGACGGATCTAAATTCACTGCGGTTTTGATGACGCCTAAACGCACAACACCGGGAAAACCGACGGATACTCGGTCAAATTCCCCTTGTCCACTAGCTAAAGAGGCGATCGCCTCTAGTACGGGTTCCGGTTTCGGTGGTTGAGGCGTTTCTAAACGGCTGCGTTCCGTTTGGGGCTCGCCTTCATTGTCCAAAACCATAACTTTGATGCCACTTCCGCCAATGTCAACGGCTAAGGTGCGAGTCGATCGATCTTGTTCAGTCATTTGAGTTTTAAGACTTGCAAGTTGGTCAAATTTTAATTTTTGAATTGGCAAAACTTTTGAATCGCTTCCCACATTTCCTCTAGGACATTTCCCAAAGAATGATCGTCTTCTAATTCGATTAATTGCACCCAGGGACGGTTAGCGGCAAAATCTCTGCTAGCTGGTAGAGTCGATAGGGGAATTTCTACCCTTACCTCTCCTTCAAAACGGAACGTGAAACTTTCGCTTCATTCCGCTC
>NZ_JAUBTR010000150.1:0-4788 GCF_036705045.1 Microcoleus sp. BR0-C5 | reverse complement strand
TGAGTACCTACCCAAATGGAATTATCGTGCAGTTCCGACTATTTAGCAGACGCTAAAGTTATTAAATTTTCATTCCTGAGTGGTTTCTTTCTGAGCGCTTTCAATCATGCCATCCAACCCGCTGAGCGTAAAATCGGGTAATAGTTCGAGCCGAGTTGTTTCCCCAGCATCCACCGCAATCGGTGCATCTAAACTAATTGGAGCATCTTTGTCAGGAGAGTACAAATCTTTAATTCGCCAACCCAGGTAGCCGTTGATCCAGTTGACAAAACTTTTTGAAACAGAAGGTGATCGCGGCTCAAAATTAGCAATCTCGCGACTAACCCATTCTAAAGTAAGGTTGAGGGCAGCAGGATAATTTGGATGAGCTGATTTTTTGACTCCTGGTAGTTGCTGAATTTGCAATAACAGCTTGTTCATGGCTGTTCGCCATTTTCTACTTTTAGCTGGGTTGTGGCGCACCTCTGCAATTAGAGCGCTTAACCGTCCATCTAGGTCATCCATGCGACTTTTTTGAGGAGCAAGTTAGTTTGTTTATTAGCTATGAAAATTTGCGATCGTGCGAAAATCCTAAGCTATTTTCTCATGTGGTTGAGCTCTTTGTGTGCGTAAATTCTTGCCGTCCGGAGGTTCGAGGCTATTTCCACGCGAATTATTGCAACTGAAGCAGGCTAAACGCAGGTTGGAGAGTGCGTTAGACCCGCCTCGACTTTTCGGGAGTAAGTGTTCGATGGTTCTTTCTGATTTCTGCATCGACTTGTTGCACCAGTGGCAGCGGTTTCCGTACAGTTCCAGAAGTTGGCGTCTCTTGTTGCGTCTTGAAGCTGGGGACATAAAGCTTTCGGAGCCTCACGGCTGTTACGTGTTCATTTACGTATCAGCTCCCTGCTAAAAATTTACGCAGCCATAATTTAAACTCTCCTGCTGCCTTTGATCCCTGGACTAAAGTCGAGCAGGTTTTCATGCTCGTTTTTGAGGATTTTTCTTTATTTTGGTTGGTAATTAGAAGACTTCAGAGCAGGAGCCAAAAAGCGTTCTGTGTAATACAAAGCCAGTTGATTGCTCACACCATTAAAAACCGCATCAAAGGCGTGTTCAGCCCAAGGAATTTCGACCATTACCGCACGGTTTCCAGTGGCTTGTAATTGTTCGTAGAGAGCGTCCAAACTAGGCCCCAACTATATGGTCGCGACCTGCATAAACCAGTAGAGAAGGGGGAAGGTTGGGTTTAACATAATTGATAGGAGAAGCTTCATGGTAAAGCTCTCTTAATTTGTCCGGGGTTCCTCCCAGAAAGGCACGCAGAATAGCTTGGACGTTTAGCGGGTCGGGAAAAGCTGGGTCATAATATCCCCGGAGCAGGTCATTTGGCCCGTAATAATTCACTACTGCCCGAATTGGAACTGTAGTTGAACGATAAGCATAAAGCGATGCTAAATGGGCACCGGCTGACCTTCCCATCAGAGAAATTCTGTCAATATCAATGAACCACTCATCGGCATGGGTTTTGATATACGACAGAGCAGTTTCACTTGATCGGGGGAAAGCAAATACAACGCCGTTATTCATGCGAACTTCCCGGACGGGGAATTCCCCGGAAGGCATCTGCTAGGATAAACGGTTGTTGTCGTCGTTGTGCCTGTTCAATTTGAGGAACGGCGGCCAAATAATCTGCCCCCAAAACTGCTTGGACTTCGGCCGTGATCCGTGTATTGGCTGCTGGGAACTGTAGCAGGGGGATTAGGCTGAGGCTCAGGGCAAGCAGGCTACAGACCAGGGATGTGTTGCAGAACCAGCCTTGTTGTCGTCTGAAGATGGTTAGCATTCGGGCGATCGCATTAATACCTACAAGCCAAGGGCTAATTTCTGGCGCTCCCACTGCCAAAGGAAACAGGGACAGTGTGGTCGCTGGTACGATGACCCAGAGGCTGAGAAATAATCCAACTGCACTCAGAAACGAAGAGATGAACAGGGAGACTAAAAACCATACTAATGACACTAGCTTTTTGTCGTTATTTTTAGGTCGCACAGATTTTTTCCCAAAGCCGGATTTTTAACTATTACGCCTTAGATCCCCCACTGAAGTCTGTACCCAGAATTAGTGGCGGGATCTAAGGCGAGAAAAACCGAAATTGTTTTCAACCGATATGAGGTACAGCCGAATAAGGACAGAGAACATTTGAAGTTTTTCTAAAACAGAAGCCTACACTGCTCCTGCCGATACAGTGTAGGTAGTTCACTCAGCTTAAATTAATGTGAATTTAAGTAGTTTTACTTTAAAATCCGCTTCATTTTTCCAATCCCTCACCCACCAAAGCTTCCAGTTCAGCTAACAGCTTCTCTAGTTTCTTTTGCTTTTTGGGGTCATCCCAAACCTTAGACTTTTTCACTCTGCCATAAGCTGCATCTACGCGACTTTTAAGTGAGTGATTTGGTGCTGTCGCCGGGCCTGTACTTTTCGCTGTTAAATCGGCAATGCGCTGTTTGATTTGGGTCAGGGAGAGGTCGAGAGCGATCGCCTCCTCTAGTAATTGGGAGCGCTCTGAGCTATCCTTAACTCGGGCGATCGCTCTGGCTTTGGTATACTCAATCTGTCCTTTCCGCAGCGCTCCAATCACATCATCTGGCAGGTTCAGCAACGGGAGGCGATTGGTTCGGAAACTCTCTGGAGTGTACTTCCCGACGAGTGCAAATATATCGCTTACTATTTGCCACTCCGAGCTGTGGATAACGTTATCCACACCGGCGCGTTCCGGGTGCGCGGCTGCTCCGAGCAAAGCAATAACTGACGAGGAGGTAGAGTTTAATTTCATTGCCAGCAATTGCAGAATCCCCTCAGTTTCCTCAATCGCATTCAAATCTTCCCGCTGCAAGTTCTCCAGCAGTGCAATAGAGAGAGCCTCTGTGTCTGTCAGTTCCCGAATCACAACAGGAATCTCAGTCAAACCTAACGACGAAGCGGCTCGATAGCGCCGTTCACCCGCTACCAATTCGTACTTGTTGCCATCTATTGGGCGTACCAGGAGCGGTTGCAGAATCCCTAGCTGCTTGACTGACTCCACCAGTTCTTGCATAGCTGTCGGATCGAAATAGCGGCGTGGCTGCTGCTGGGGCAAGACAATTTTGTGTATTGAGACAAGGGAGGATGCGGCATCTTCGCTGTCGCTGGTTCCTAATAGAGCCTCAACCCCTTTGATTTGATAAGGCTGACTGTCGCGCTTTTGATTCATCGCAGAGCTAAGAGTCCTTGTGCAATAGTATCGAGTATGGCGACGGCTGGATGTTTTGGATTGTACACGGCCAGAGGTACGTGTTGCTGTGACGCATCGGCGAAAGCGACAGTCCGAGGCACGGCAGGGTAAATCGCACCAATCTTCTCCAGAGAAGTAGTAATTGACTGCAAACTTTGAAAGGCCTGTACAGTACGGGTATCGTACAGCGTCGGAATCACTCCAGCAATCTGCAATGAACGATTAGCGCGTTTTCTGACGCGAGCAATGGTTTGCAACAGCAATTCTGTTCCTTTGAGAGCTTTATATTCAGTCTGAATCGGAATTAAGACGTGAGTGGAGGCAACTAGACTGATATAGGATAGGATGCCTAGCGAAGGAGGGCAGTCTATCAATATGAAGTCATAGTTCGAGCTAAGGGGGTCAATGACTTCTTTTAGCCGACTATCTCTCATGTCAGCCACCACCAGTTCCAGCTCTGCTCCGCTCAAATTAATATTAGAAGGGAGCAAGTCCATGTTGTGAAGGTTTTTGCGGAGCGCCGCGTCAGAACCGTTCATAATGGACTCGTAGACAGTTTCCTGTAACTCAGAGGGTTCCAAGCCCATGAAGGCGGTAAGCGAGGCTTGGGGGTCCATATCTACTAACAAGACTTTTTGCGAACGCTTCGCCAAATGGTAGCCTAAATTCATTGTCAAACTGGTTTTGGAGACACCGCCTGACTGGTTGAACAGCGCAATAATTTTGCTCATCTATTTTTAAGCACGCTCACTCAACGTGTTGATTAAACAATATTAGTGGACTGCGGCTTATTCTAGGTTAATCTTTGAAATAACTTTGAGAACCGCCTCTGATAACTGCGATCGCAGTTATCATTGAACAGAGATGTTGAGGGGAGCATCCCGATGCAAGCAAGTTGTCTCAAAAGATAACGGCAGTATAGGGCTTTCGAGGGATATCAGCGGTGTTTTTGCAAAATCGGGATGCTCCCGATGTTGAGCGCAGTCCATACCCATAACTTGGATTTTGGTGGGGTTCATTCAAAGGTAGTGTTGAGTCAAATCGCTGATAATATCTAAACTCATATTTTCCACTAACTTGGTCAAAGCCCCAGCAATTTGTTTCTGGGAGCGAGGAATTCGCTCAATTAACTGCCTTACCGCTTGCTCGTCTCCACAAGCGGCGGCTTTATAAAGCTTCTTAATCGACTCCCTCGGCAACACAGATAGCGACTCAGGAGTCAGTTGCTGGGCAGGCTCATCCTGTTCGGACTTCCTCGGCGACTCCTCTTCATAGATATAGCGAACACCCAAATGAAGCGCCATCTTCTCAAAAATTACTGTTTCTCGGAACGGTTTGGCAACAAAGTCATCGAAGCCATTCGACAAAGCGAGTTTCTTGGTTTCAACAAACGCATTAGCGCTCAAAGCAATAATTTTTGTATTGGAGCCGTCAGGCAGAGAACGAATTTTTCGAGCAGCTTTCAACCCACATTCCGCAGTTCTGGCTTTGATGACTAAGGATTTTCATACCTTCACTGTAGGAAAAATATCTGTGC
>NZ_JAUBTR010000037.1:0-69555 GCF_036705045.1 Microcoleus sp. BR0-C5 | reverse complement strand
GCTACTTATGAACCCAATAGAGACGACAGCATAATTATATTGGTTTGTCAACTACTTCTACTGGACTGGCTCTCTAGCAGACGTTCGCTATAAGCACTACCAATATTATTTTGAAGCATTGCCCACTGTTCAGGGAAATCTAAACGAGTATATATTAGTAAAGCATTTTCATAACATTTGATAGCATTTTCTAAATTTTGTAAGGAATCGCCATAAATTCGTTCACTATGAGCAATGCCTAAATGCTGTTGTGTTTCCGCCCACTCTTCGGGATAATAGTCATAATTACGAACTTGCAAAGCATTATTAAAAGCTTCGATTGCTAATTCTATATTTTCGAGACGGCTACCATATTTGCGATTGAGGTAAGCAATCCCTACATTATTTTGAATCATCGACCATTGTTTACGATTAAATGCTTTTTGATAAGATTCAAGACAGGTAAGATAAAGAACAATAGCTTCTTCTACATTTTCAGCTTGATTCCCTTGAGCATTTCTTAAATAAAAAGTTCCTAAGTTATTTTTGAGCAAACCCCAAATTTCAGGAAATTGACTAGAACAGCAAGCATCTAAAGCAATTTTATAATAGCCGAAAGCTTTCTCAAGGTTATCAAGTTGCTCTCCTTTAACTCTATTTTGATAGCCATACCCTAAATTATTCTGAATTTTCAACCAATTTTCTAAATAAGTCTCTGGATCGTAAATAGTTAAGGCATTTTGAGAAGCAGCAATTGATGCTTCAATATTTTCGGAAAGGTCTCCTTTTAGTCTCTCTAAATAAGCAACTCCTAAGTTAAGTTGTATCAGTCCCCACACTTCTGTAAAAGTCTCAGAATTATACACTTGTAATCCTAATTCATAATATGCAATTGCCCGTTCCAAGTTATCGGAATATTTTCCTGTGGTAGAAAGGTAATAGGAAAATCCTAAATTATTTTGAGTGTTCGCCCAATTGTCGGGATAGTCCTCACGATTATAAACTTGTAAAGTAGCCTCTATCAAACTCCTACCTAATTCTATATTCTGTTCTTTACTTCCCTCGAATCTGCTGAGATATGTGGCCCCTAAATCATTATGAATAAAAGCCCATAATTCAGGAAATTCTTCTTTATTACAACTTTGTAGAGCAGTTTGATAACACTCAATCGCTTTCTCAAGATTATCAGCACGATTTTCTATTTTTTGACGGTAAGCATCTCCCATACAAAATTGGATCGTACTCGATTGTTCGGGGAAGTCTTCAGCACTATAAACAGTTAAAGCCGCTTGATAACACTCAATTGCTTTTTGGAGATTGTCGTCTCGACTATCTTCAATTATTGTACTATAAGCATTACCTAAGCTCTCTTGAGTTTCTGCCCAATGTAGGGGAAAATCAGTATTAGTACGGACTTGTAAGGCATTGTCAAAAGCGGCGATCGCCCTTTCAAGGTTATCTAATTTTTGCCCTTGAATACGATTATAATAAGCTAGACCCAAATTATTTTGAATTCTTGCCCAATCTGTAGGATTATCCTCTTTTGGATAAACAGCCAAAGCAGCTTGATAATATTTAATTCCTAGTTCTATATTTTCCGATTCATCTCCTTTAACACGGTGGAGATAAGCCAAACCTAAATCATGCTGAATTTCCGCCCATTTTAAGGGATAATCTTGACAATTCCACACTTTTAATGCTAATTCAAAAGCAGCGATCGCCCTCTCCAGATTTTCTTCTAAATCACCTTCTACTCTGTCAAAATAAACTAAACCTAAACGATGTTTAATCAAACTCCATAATTCCGGTTCATCGGTATCATTACAACATTGTAAAGCTAATTCATAACACTCAATTGCCCTTTCTAAATTCCTGCTACGGTTCCCAGCAAGGCGAATTTGATAAGCAAATCCCAAATGGTTTTGAGCAATCAACCAATCCTGGTGGTAATCTTCTCGATTGAGCACAGTCGCTACTTGTTGATATCCCGCGATCGCAATTTCAATATTGTTTACACAATCGCCCAGAGTAAATTCTTGAATAAGACCACTAAACGTGCCAATTACAGTGGCTATATCGTAAGCTTCTTCAGACTCTAATTTCGCTAAAACGTCAGTTGCCCAACTTCGCAAAAACCAATCAAAATTATCATCTAATTTGTCTAAATTTTTCTCTAAAATAGGATACACAACTTCTGCATTTCCTTCACTTGCTTCGATTGCTTCTAAGACTTCTATGAAAAAATTTAATAAGTCTTGAGAATTAGCTAATTCAGATCTAATTTGAATTAAGTCTTTTATCTTCGCCACCGCACTCCGCAGCCAGTCAGAGCCCTCTTCATTTTCCTCAACTAATAACTCGTCTGCTACATCCTCCATCACCTCTAATAAACCTTCATTAAGGATGTCTGAATGGTCATCCAAAATATCTCGTTCTTCACCTTCGGGACAGGTACGTAGCATTTCAATTAGGTGACGACAAGCAGAGTTTAGCTGTTCTTTCATGTTACATTTTTTGGGTTAATATCAGTTTTGGTTTTATATCAATTCCGGTTGCACTCGGACATGATATAGAGGAGACGGCAATCCCCTTGGACTACCCGGATTAATTTTAGGGACACGGGGCACTGCGCCGTGTCGAAACCTGTGGGTAATAGACTTCTTGCAAAAGTCCTTTCGATCAAATTTTCGGACGGGCTCTCCGGCCCATCCCACAAGAGAAAAAACTTTTTGTGGGACGGGCCGGAGAGCCCGTCCCAGCTATTTTTGCAAGAGGTCTAATATTAATTCCGATGGTAGGGGATTTGATATCACAGGAGTGCAAGTATCTGTATTGTTACAAATTTATAGGCAAGCGAGCATGATACTCACATTCCTAAAAAACGCTTTTTACAAAATGGGTATGTTCTCAGTTAAAAAAAAACATTTAATTTTTTGTTTCAATGCCCCAAATTCCTGCTAATTTATTTAGCATTTTTTGGGCTAACTGTTGGAGGTGGAAATCTGCGGAAGTCACTTTTTCTTCTCGACCAATTTCTCCCAGAAAAGCCTGTTGTTCAGCAGAAGACTCAACTATTTGATGATGAGGATTAATAGGAAGACTAGCGACTAATACATCTGCTCCTGCATAGCGCCATTTAATGGGCTTAGTAGTTCGGTAAATGCGCTCTAATTGAGCGATAATTTCTGAAAAGTTTTGTGTTTCTAAGAGTTGTCGCACTTCTACGGCTACTGGATCGTCACTTGTCAAAAACTGATTTCCTAATTCCAGACGATAGAGATGATCGATCAGAGCATCTAAGTTTTGGAGTTGGGCAATCTGGATCTGGCTTGGCAACGGAGAATTATCCAGTGATGGGGTAAATCCTAGCAGTTTTCCTGAGTCTAATTTTTCCCCAAATTCAACTATTACATAGCCGATTCTGCCTTCTATGGCTGCTGGTGGAACTACGATCGCACTTTCTCCAAACCAAACCGGGCGGCATTCTAATTTACCCATCCCTGGTAACACTAAATCAGCAAGATCCCACTGGGCACGGACGACTGGATGCCAACTATCGCCTTGAATTAAATCGGGTTCGTAAGCTTGCCATTTGAGGTAGCTATAGACAACATAAACTGCTAAAGTATTCACATAAACTCGTTTGGCAGCCTCGTGCTTTGTCAATTCAGGAGCGAGTTGCAGAGTTTCGGCCGCAAATTTTCGAGCGGTGCGGTGAGCATCAGTACCTAGTGGAACTGTCAATAGCGTTGGGTTTGTGCTTGGCATAATTTAATCTTCTCTTTTGTATCCTAGCTCTAATGCGATCGCTTGGAGCAAGGGACGACAGTTCCTTTCCCAGTGGGATTTTAGAGTTTGGTAGTTGATGTTAAATTCTTTGGCGATCGCAGTAAACTTGTCAGGCGTGGTTTTAAACAGCACCTTTAATGTGAGCACTTGACAGTTACACTCTGGATGATTTTTAGGATGACAGGAGCGAAATTTCCCATCGGGGTCTTCTTGGACGTATTGTTCTAGCTGTTGAATAATATTCTGATAATTTTCTTGCTCTAAAAGTGCGATATAGCCATCCAAACCACTGCGGGTAGGAGTGGAAAAACTTGTTTCTGAAAGCACATCCAGCAACGCAGTTTTAGTATCTGAGCCTCCCAGGGGGGCATCTAAACTGTAGGTGGGCGGTTGAGAAGGTAACTTCAAATCCTTAATGCGCCACTCTAGGTAACTATTTAGCCATTGTCGTAGTCGTGTTGACACATTCGGATCGCTAAGCTTGAAGTTCGAGCAAATACTCTTGTTCACCCATTGCCAGGTTTTATTTAAGGCTTCTAAATAATCGGGATGTGGCGATCGCAGTAGTCCGGGAAGTTCCTGTAGTTCGGCGAGCAATCGGTTCATCGCTTTGCGCCTTTGGGAGCTGTTTTGGGGATACTCGCATACCTCCTCAATTAGTTGGCGCAGCATTTGATCCATAGGTGTTAAATTAATTATTTGAATTCTCAACTCATTGTTGCACCGCTTGGAGATTCTCCGCTAACCAGAGGATGCTCTGTGTTCTGCGTGCACCCGAAAGTTAGAGTTATATTAATTCCGGTTGCACTCTTCATGACTGTTAACTGTTAACTGTTGACGGTTGACTGTTGACTTGGGATCGAAAAACTGAATGATGGTTGAGTGTTGAATGTTGACTCGATTTTAGGCCCGACGCTGAAGCGCGGATTTGATATGACAGATTTCAGATTAATTCAAGTGTCGATCGAGCGTCACAATCGAAACCGGCCGCAACGCATCAAAACGAGTTGAATTTCCCCCAGCCAGAGAACGCGACAACTGCACTTGCATAATTCGGTAACTCCAGTGCGGTTCCCGGCGCACCCGATCGCCCATCCAGCTCAAAACAGTAGCAATATCCTCAAAAGCATCCAAAGCCAGGACTATCGAGCCTCCAGGGAGCAGCCGCAGCGCGCAAACGCCCAAAATTTTAGTCAACCCTCCCCCACTACCGCCAATAAAAATTCGGTGCGGAGGACGCAAGCGGTGCAAAATTTCCGGGGCGGTTCCGTGAATCGAGAACACATTTTGCAGCCCAAAACGGCCGTAGTTCAACTCGATCGCAGAAGTACCAGAAACCGTTTTTTCGATCGCATAAACCTCAGACTGCGGGAATAAACGAGCAATTTCGATCGACACAGAACCGTTACCAGCACCCACATCCCAGACAACTTGTCCCGGTTGCAAAGCCAATTGTCCCAGCACCAACACCCGCACTTCCCGTTCCACCGTCAAACCAGGCTTGTCGCCACAACCGATAAAAGCTGCATCCGGTATTCCCAACAAAGGCAACTTTTCCAAATCCAAAGGTTCTGCCCCCAGCGGGGACTCCCGCAGCATCACAACCACGCTCAGCGGTGCAAAAGACTCTCCCAGCAAAGCTGACAGAGAACGCAGGCCCACCCGCTCGTGGGCAGAACCCAAATTCTCGCAAACCCAAAACTCGTAGCGTGTAGGCAAATCTAGAGCTTTCACCAAATTTGCCAGGGCAGCCGGAGTATGAGTTTCGTCCGCGAGCACTGCAATTTTCTCGACACCGAGTTTGACTTTTGCCGTCAGTTCCTCAAAATAACGTCCTTGAGAGCCAACAAAATGAGCGTCTTGCCAAGGGATTTGCAAGCGGTTAAAAGCCAACTGCACAGAACTGACGTGGGGGTGAAAAGTCAATTTTTCTGCAGGCAATTGGGCAATTAACAACTTTCCCCAGCCGTAGAACAGCGGGTCACCGGCCACTAAAATTACGATCGGTCGATCGCGGGCTTCCACCGTCCCCGCAGAGGGCTCTAATTCGGGTTCAGTCGCCAACCAGCGCTTAATTTCCAGAATTGCTTCGGTCAAATCTTCCAACGCCCAGCGCTCTCCCTCGTGCTGGGGAAAATAGCTCAAATGTCGATCGCTCCCTATTAGCAGAGCGGCCATTTCTACAACCTGCCGCGCCGATTCGCTCAGCCCAGCAGCTCCATCTAAACCTATACCAACAACGTGTACTTTCACTTTTTAAGCAAAAAGTAAAAAACCAGAATTACTGATTTTTCCTGGTTTTTCATAAATTTTTTCCTTGACTTTACTGTCAAACAAAAATAATTAAAGCATTTAATAGGCAATATCCTGACTATTGCCAAAGGGGAGAGAGGGAGAGAGGGAGATGGGGAGAGTGGGAGAGAGGGAGATGGGGAGAGTGGGAGATGGGGAGAGTGGGAGATGGGAAAAAATCTTCCTTCTTCCCTCTTTCCTCTTCCTTCTTCCTTCTTCCCTCTTCCTTCTTCCCTCTTCCTTCTTCCCTCTTCCTTCTTCCTTCGTTAAAACTCAAAAACAGGCCAGTCTGGTTGCCGGAGGTAGGTGGCCATGTCCTCAAACTTCCGTAGTTCCACTCGGTGTACGGACAGTTCTTGCGGCGTGTCCAGCCATTGCTCGTTCAACTCTGACAGCAAAGCGCACAAGCGATCACGGTCAAGGTTCGGCCCGGTGTCCCCAAAATAAGCCAGAGTAATGTGTGCCGTAAAATGATATTGCTGTTCAATTCCCAAAGCCATTAAATCGGGATTTTGATAGATCGATCGGCGAAACTCCAGAATTTGCTTGTAAGAGTTTTCGTCAGTCGGTGCCAAACAAACACCCACAGCTCTAGTCATCACCATCAACCCCAGCACTATCCAGCGAATGGGAGCGCCGCCCGCCAAGGGTTTGCAGGCTGCAAAACGATCTGCCATGCGCGAGCGCAGTTGCTCCTCAAATTCTGGATTTTTATCAGAGGCATCTCGAAAAGCGCTGTTCCAAATTAAATCGGCTACGGTTAAATGGAAGCTATCAGGAGGCAGTGCCACGAGCGCACCCTCCCCTATTTCCTGCAATAGCCGTTGTTGGCTCGACTGCAAATTACTATAAAATGCAGCATTTTCTGCATCTTCCCCCGCAGGCGGCGTAATCACTGAATAACCTGGAAAAGGTACAGGATCTCTCCGGCCTGCTTCGTCGGGCTTAAATTTTGGAGATTCCTGAATGTGTTCCACCTGGGACTTGTAGGAGTCCAGCAGCGTCATTCGCGCCACCCGATTTACGTAAGCTTGATAAGTATCATCCAATCTTGATTTCCTCGCGGTGACATACTCCCACACCAAATTTTATATTATGGCGCGGGCTTCCAACAGCCCTATTCAGGATATGTTGGACAAGCCTCGCCTGCAACTCGGATTTTTTTGGCTAGTGAGCGTTTATGCAAATTTACCTGTTTTGGGGGGAAGACGACTTTGCGATGGCGCAGGCTGTGACAAGTTTGCGCCAAACAGTCCTCGACCCCAACTGGGCTAGTTTTAACTATGACAAAATTATTGCCGATTCCGCCGGATCTGTGGTCGAAGGGCTCGATCGAGCCTTAACGCCGCCCTTCGGTACTGGCAGCCGTTTTGTCTGGCTGGCAAATACGACTGTAACGCAGCAGTGCTCTCCAGAACTGTTGGCCCAATTTGAACGGACGCTGCCGGTGATTCCCCCTACCACCGTGCTGCTGCTGACATCCGTCAAAAAACCCGACAGCCGGCTCAAATCTACCAAGTTAATTTCCCAGTCCGCCGCCCAAGTGCGGGAATTTTCACCGATTCCGCCTTGGAATGACAAAGAATTAGCCCAGCGGGTGCGCCAAGTCGCCGGCGAAATGAACGTAAAATTGACAGCCACAGCGATCGAACTTTTGGCCGAATCCATTGGCAGCGATACCCGCGGGCTATACAGCGAACTCGAAAAATTGCTGCTGTTTGCGGGCAACCGCAGCCAACCTCTGAACCCGGAAGAAGTTGCCGCACTGGTGCACTGTCACGCCCAGAATACTTTCCAGCTAGCCGATGCGATTCGCGAGGGCAATACCTCCGCCGCTTTGGATTTATTGGCAGGCTTAACTGGCCGCAGCGAGCCTGGTTTGAGGATTGTGGCGGGCTTGACTGGTAAGTTTCGGATTTGGCTGTGGGTAAAGGCGATGATCCAAGCGGGCGATCGCGATGATAAAATTGCTCAAGCTCTAGATCTGGGCAATCCGAAACGAGTATACTATTTTCGGCAAGAAGTCAAGAATGCCAGCTTAGAAAAACTGCAAAAAAGTTTGCCTTTGCTGCTAGAGTTAGAAGCTTCTTTAAAGCGGGGGCGGGAAGAAATCTCAACCCTGCAAACCAAAGTTATAGAACTTTCTAGCTTGTTTCGCTGATGCGCGACAGGGCACAGGATCTGCCCCTTACTGTAAATTTTTACAACAAATTTCTTTCTTCGGCTATGTGCTTGATGCCGGATCGCGGGCCAAAAGGTCAATAGATACTAGAAATATTCTCAGAATGCCAAAGTAGAAGTTAATGTGGTAAATAAATATTGTCCGCCGAATGCCGATCGGTTAATATTATTTGCCGGCTCTCCACCCCCCCCAAAAAAAGAGCGCTACCCATGACACAACAGAACCCGCGGGAACTGCTCAAGCAAGGCGATCCAAAAGCGATCGCATCTAGCATCAACCGTACACTCAAACCCAAAGGCATCAACGCCGATGTGACGCGGGACAACGGCTGCCTCCACATAATTCTGGAGGCAGACAAAGTACCGGATCAAATGGTATTGGTCGATTTCATCCGCACCGGCATGACGAAGCTGGGACTTGAATCAATTCACACCGTAAAGGTTTACGGGCGTCGAACAGGTGAGGGATCGCCTACGTGGGAAGATGAAATTGATCTGATGCCTGCGGATTCAATGCCTTACCCGTTGGATAGTGGAATGCCTGACGACTCTGTAGGTTTAGATGATGTCGAGCCCGAAGAGGAAGACTATTATCAAGAAGGAGAATTCGATCGAGATGACGACGAGGAAGACGAAGACGAAGAGCAAGCCCCGCCTCCGAAAAAACAATTTCCCAAATGGGTAATACCTGTGGGTATCTTAGTACCTCTGGCGGCGATCGCAGGGCTTTTCTTTACTAAAACTTTCCCCTTCGGCGACTCTAACCCAGAACCGATCGCCTCCGAAGCTGCTTCCCCCTCCCCCCAACCCTCACCTCCCGCTTCTAAAGCCGCCGCATCTCCGGGCACCCCACAGGCAGCCTCCCCTGCACCAAAACCCGCTCCCACTGCTGCTGCGCCAGCAAGCCCAGCTCCAGCTTCTCCTGCACCAAAAGTCGCCGCGCCTAAGCCTGACTCTTGGAGGGCAGCCGTTAACACAGCTCAGAAAGCAGCAATTTCGGCCCAGACGGCTCAGTCTCAAAATGAGTGGATCGCAGTAGCAAGCGAGTGGCAGCAAGCGGTTAAGCTCATGAGAGCCGTACCGTCAACCAGCCCGAACTATCAAAAGGCTCAGCAAAAAGCGGCAGAGTATCAGGCTAATCTGATTGTTGCCAACCGCAGGGCGGCAGCAGCGCCTTAAGAGTTTTAAGTTTTGAGTTTTGAGTTGAATACTTGATGTGCTAAAAGTCAAAAGTCAAAAGCCAAAAGTAAAAAATCTTTTTTTACTCAAAGCTTTCTTACCTTTTGACTTTTTTCAATTTTATTAAAATTTCATTTAACTTTACCTATTGCTCTGACGGGGTGACAACCCCGTCAGCCTGGTTGCTAAGGATCGCGAATTAAATAACTTACAATTTTAATTGTTATTGTGGGATGGGCGTCCCGCCCGTCCAAAAAGGATGGGCGGGACGCCCATCCCACTTTCAAGAGTGGAAGTTATTTAATTCTCATTCCTAAACACAGAGCTTGGTTTAAATTTGTTCTTCCCCTTGATTAAAACGCTGAATTCCTTGATTTTTATCTACGCGCACAATAGCATCTTTGGGAATATTGAGGATGCCTGTAAATGAATTTTGGCTTACTTTGAAAGCTTCTTCCTTATTTTTGTACTCGGCAAGTTCGCGCTGTAAATTGTCAATTGTCTCTTGAAACCGAGCGGCTTGTCTGAGCATTTCTTGTTCTGAAAAGTCCAGCAATTGAATCAGATTAGCCACTTGATATTCAAGTAATTGGGTTTCGGCAAGATTGTTATTAGTAACAAAAATTTTAGAAGTTTCTGAATAGTCAAAAACACTTTTTTTTTCGGGCATGGATAATGCGGTTTTGACACTAAGTGCCAAATCTTTAAACATTTCAGCCGTGCTTTGGGGAATTTTAACTTTTAGGAACATCACTACCGCAAACACACTTCCTGACGGCAGAAGTCCCCCAAATCCCAAGACAGACTTGACGTGGTAGGGAATAATTAAAGAATTTTGCTCAGGAATAAAGGGGCTGCCTTTTGCCTCTGATACGTGAAAAATATTTAATACTGCGGGTTCTAATTGCAGGAACCTTTCTCGCTCAATTCCGAGGAATGTAGGAATGTCTAAACCAAACTGCCGGATTATTTCCGAAATCGCCGGCATTTGAGCCACTAATTTTGTGCTAACTAATGGAATAGCTGTATTTTCTGCTGCGGTGTGCCGAGAATTCCACTGCGGTTCTGTGCCTGCTGCTGCTAGCAGAGTCCAACATTTCATGTCGGCGGCGGGGGAATTGCCCTTCATCAAGCGGCGCGCGGATTGTTGCAATAAGTCTTCTAATTCCCCGTAGGGATGAGTTTTGAACAAACGCACTAAGGCACAGGTATTTTCTCCAGTTTGCGAATTGCAAAAATGTCGGTAAATATAGTTAACAATCTTCTGGCTGCTGGCTTCCATACTAGCAGTATTTCTACCGAACTGGCGCAGGACTAAGCTGCATTTCGCCATGTCTTGCGGGGTAAATAAGGTAATATCGTACATTAAAAAATGCTCTCCAAGAGCTCAAACACTGTTTTTCATTTATCGTTAAGGCCGCTAAGCCATCCGGAATCCTACTGAGAGTTTTGAAGAAAGTGTTATATCAAATCCGGTAGCATCGGAATTATTCCTCTCTGTATTCTCTCCCTCTGCGTTCTCTGCGCCCTCTGCGGTTAAATCATTCCGATACAACCGGAAACGATATTAGTTAAAATATGTAGAAAATTTGCCCGCCAAATGCAGCGGTTGTATGCCAGGATACAGAAATTAAGATTAAAAAAAAATCTATCCCCTAGGGTAGGCCACAAGGACAGAAAAGCCGATGTATAATTTATGGAATAATTTTTTACGATGACTCGCCCATAGGAATTAAAGAAACAAGGTTTTTCAGCGGATATGCCTCGCGTTGTATTGGGCATTTTCGTAGATAAAAGTCGGTTTCTGGGTCAGCCATATTCACAGAAATCCTAGAAACTAAAGCTGCAATTTTTGTGGGGGCCGATCGCACGCCGATGTGGAAACTTGGTAAAATTTCGTCAGTCTTGGACGCAGAAACCGGGTTTGGCTACAGAGAAAAAACCCGGTTTCTTTGGTTTTGGTAAGTAGACGCTGTGTCCAAAACTTTTAACAAGCCCAAACAACTCTACTCAGCAGGTGAAGACTTTGCTTCCAGGGCATCTTTAGCAGACAATCCCTGATCTTGAACGCCAAAATACCACAAACTAGCAGCAGCTTCGGCACGAGTGACTGATTTCTTCGGCTGAAACAGAGTAGTAAAACCAAAAACCCGGCGAATATTCGCCAAATCTCCATTGTTAAAATCAGCTAAAACTGCCCGCGACGCCTGGGAATCAATCTTAGAAGCATCTTGAAAACCCCACTTTTCTTTCACCCCGTCAATGTTAGCTGTCGGTAAAACTTGACGACTATCTAAAGGCACTTTCCAGAGAATCATTGTTTCGCGAGTTAAAGGTGCATCCGGGCGAAATTTCACATCTTTAGTTTCTCCCGAAAGCGAACTGGGAATTACACCGGCTTCTGCTAAACCTTGAATTGCTGAAAAATCCGGATCAGTTTTGGGTACGTCAGAAAAAGCCGGTTCGCTAGAGTTTACTGCTAATCTAATTTGTTTGGCTTGACGGCTAGCATAAATCTGATTGTTAGCTGCTACTAACCAGCGGGCGTATTCGCGGCGAGTGACAATTTTGTTGGGTTTGGGTAAAGTGCGGCCACTTTCTAAATTAGCACTTTCGGTCGTTCGCACTTTCAGCACTTCCAACTGACTTAAATCTGCCACAAACTGCCGCAACTGTTGAGGAATTTGGGTGTCTAGTTGGCTAACGTTTGCTGATTTGGGTGAGGCGGATGGTGTTGGAGTAGTTCCCTCTGAATTAGAGGGAGTTGGTGAAGCGGTTGGAGATGCGCTAGACTCGGAATTATTAGGTTGGGGACTGGCGGCAATTTCTGGGCTTTCTTTGCTGTAGTCGATCGCAAATTCTGTAGAACCCCCTACTTTCTGAGTTGGAGAAAGCGACACTGTTACCCGCAAATTATCTCGGGTTGCTACTAAAGAACCTTGTCCCTCGGCGGTTGGGCGGCTAACTATTTCCCAGTTGCCACGCCCAAACTCTGTAGAGTAAAAGTTCTGAACCGAATTAACCGGATCAGTGCTCTCCCAGCGCAGCCGCACATTTTTTGGCGACGGATCGGTTTGCTCACCAACTTCGATTAACTCAGCATTAGGATATAGTGGAATCTCTGTCGGGAAATCGGGAGGAAGTTTGGCGGTAGAGTTTGTCTCAATTGCTGTCGCTGGTGGCGGGGAAGAGAAAACCACTGGATTTTGTTTTAATTTCGGATCGGCGGCTAATGATTCTTCAAGTGCCTTGCTGTTGGGGCTGTTTGCACAACCTGTGACAGCAGCCAGCAGACACACCGCTAGCCAAGTATTTACAGCAGCGAGTATATTGGTTTTATTGGTTTTAGTGATTTTAGAGCGTCCTTGAGAGTTGCCTCGCCGTTGAGTAAATATAATATTCAGCATAAATCCCCCCTTTGCGGATATATTTCTAGGCTAGCGCAGATCGATCGGGCAAATATATTTATTAAGCAAATGAAATTTCTGTATATACTTCTAGTTACTGCTACATTACTTGTCTCGCCTCTCAAGTTTGCCCGTTCCGCTGCATCTCAATTAGCCCCGCTGCGGACAGCCATTCAGACGCCAGAGTGGCAGCCATTTTGCTCAGCGATGGGTCAGTTTGCGATAGATATGCCGCCCAATCCCAAAATTAATTCCGAAATTTTTTCAAATCAAATTATTGCTCATACATACCGATCGAACTTAAAAAACAAAGAAACTTTTTGCTTCAATACTTTGACCTAGATTTTCGGCTGAGGAACAATAATATCAATAATATCAGAATTACTTTAAATAATGCCGTTGATTTTTTTGTCGTGGCAGCGAATGCTAAATTGTTGCAGGTGCGGGATATTTCCCTCGGAGGCTATCCGGGAAAAGAGTTTGAGTTTCAGCCGCTTTCCCCCACTGAACCGATAGGTGTGGGCCAAGTTTTTTTGGTGGAAACGCGCGTTTACGGGCTGGTAGCCACTACCCCAGAACCAGAAAATGCTCAAAAATTTCTCGACTCTTTTCGTTTGTTTTGAAGCCCGAAGTTTTACGATGAGTAGTGTAGCGAGATTTAACGGATTTAATGGATGGATGTTGAGGGAAGAAGTCCCCGGTTGGAGGTTCGAGGGAAAAATTTGTTGGGAGTGGCGATCGAATTTATTAATAAAACTTACGCTTTTAAACTTGGTTTATAGGAAAATATTGGCTTTGGTAACGAAAAATGAAGCCATCTACCGAGTTTCTGAGCAATAATGCGGTCAGAACTCATTAAGTTAAATGTGACTTAATACCTTATATTGTTTTTTGTACTCTATCTAACGGTATAGATAAATTTTACACCTGTGGAGCGATGTAGATACTTCCTCAAGTTTATATATTTGATATAAGGATTTTTAAATCGCAGAAAGCACAAATAAAGATGCTGTCTTGATCCATCTGGCTCCCATCTGGCTCAACGAAGTCAGGGAAGTCAGGCTCATCGAAAGCTTACCCGGAGGGTATTAACATATTATGAACAAACTAACACCCATTCTCCTCAGCGGCATCCTATTATTTGGAGCTGCTGCTTGCAGCGAGGGGGCTAAAACTAGCGCTGATGCTCCTAATACTACCACAGAAAATACGACCAGCCCGCCCCCAGCGGAGACAGTTCAAAAAACTCAGGGTGACGCAACTAGCGATATTCGCAGAGCACAAGCAAATTCTGATATCAGGGCCAGAGAACAGCGCAACAATGTGACGGGCGGTGATGCCATAAGAGCCGATGGCGACATCCAAAGTGAAGTGCGCTCCAAGTTAGAAGTAAACATCACTCAAGGTGCGCTAACTGTTGACGCAAAAGATGGGCTTGTAACCGTAGGTGGCACAGTTCCTAATCAAACTGATTTAGCTAAAATTGAGCCCTTAGCGAAAGAGATCAAGGGTGTCAAAGATGTGAATGTTACGGCTGTTGTCGCCCCTGCTGCACCCGCATCGCCTAGCAGCAATCAATAAATTAGCCGGAATAAGTCTGAGGGAAAGATGTAGTTATCTAGGATAGAAGTCTGAGGGAAGAGGGTAAAGTTTGGCATTGTAAGATTGCTTGCGGAGCAGATTACAAGGCTTAGGTGACTCTCTAGAGAGATGGGGGTTTTAAGTGAAAGAGTTTAAATTTAATTGTAAATTCACCCATTCAAAACTCGCGCAATACCTGCAACTTCCCCTTCCCAATTTCCGATTTCTTATCCTGGAGAATTAGTGGGAAACCAACCTGAAGATAGAGCGGGAAGTTATTCCCAGCGACCGATGAAAATTGTTGGGAAAAAATGACTAAATGTGATTGATGGCAGAGCATAAATTCTGTGGTTGTGTAAAAGTAGTATATTTTTCAGGAGAACAAAAATGGCTTTAGGTCAACACAAGCGAGCTGTAGGAGCATTTTCTAATTACCGAGATACGGAACTAGCCCTGATGGAACTGCAAAGTACCGGGTTTCCGATGAATAAAGTTTCGGTAGTTGGCGAAAATCTTGATCGCAGCGAAATTGCGGGCGCTAGCACTGGTACTGGTAAGGGTACCGACGACAAAGTGGGCGGCGGCGCAAAAGCAGGCGCGACAGCGGGAGTCGTGACGGGCGGTTTGATTGGGTTACTCGGAAGCATTGGAGCGCTAGCGATTCCAGGAGTGGGCCCGGTGATGGCGGGGGGTGCGATCGCAACTCTGCTGGCAGATACTGTAATTGGAGGCGCGATTGGCGCAGCAGCAGGCGGTTTGGTCGGCGGTTTGGTCGGCTTGGGAGTTCCCGAAGAAAAAGCTAAAGTTTATAACGATCGCGTCTCGCGCGGAGAATATTTGGTATTCGTAGAAGGAACAGATGCCGAACTTGCCACAGCCGAAGGAATTATGACTGTGCGGGGCATTCAGGATTGGGGCATTTACGATGTGCCTGCAGACACCGGCCGCAGAGCTTCGGGTCGCCAGAAGCGCGCCGTGGGAGTGTTTTCAACCCGCCGCGAGACGGAACACGCACTGGGAGAACTGAGAACTGCCGGTTTCGACATGGATCGGGTTTCGGTCATCGCTAAGGATGCTGAGTCTAAAGGCGACATCGCAGGCATTGACGTGCACGACAGCGCGGACAACAAATCCGATGAAGGGGCCACAAAGGGCGCACTCACAGGTGGTACTTTGGGCGGTTTGACAGGCTTGTTGGTAGGTCTGGGCCTAGTGGCAATTCCGGGAATCGGGCCGATTATGCTGGCAGGAGCCTCAGCTACGGCGATCGCCACTACACTAGCCGGTACGGCTTTGGGTGCGGCAGCAGGCGGCTTGATCGGAGCTTTAGTCGGTATGGGAATTCCCGAAGAGGAAGCTAGAGCATACAACGATCGGGTGGCGAAAGGAGATTACTTGGTACTGGTTGACGGTAGCGAAGCAGAAGTCGCTAGAGCTGAAACCATTCTGAGCCGCGGAGGCATTCAGCATTGGAACACCTACGACTATCCCAGCGTCGATAGTGCTCGCGCTGATTACGGCGCTCCTGGGACTCCAGGGGTTGATACTACGCCCGGTATTTATGATCCCAATCAGGGCGTTACCGGCAACCGTCGGGTTTAATAATTCAGACTTTGTTTGGGTATTTTTTCTACTTTCTGCAGGGTAGTCGCACTCGCGCGATCGGATTGTGGAAAGTGTTCCCACCAACACCGGCTACCTAGCGGTTTTACGCTTCGTCGGTAAAATTATCTCAAAAGTCGGCTTTTTCTCTGAAAGCCGGCTTTTGTTTTGTTCTGGAAACTTAAAAAAGCCACCTGTCAAAAGTTTAATTTTGATTAGGGGCCCAGTCCGTGATCTGGGCTTTGCGCCGGAGGATCGATCGGCTCCCTTAATTTTTATACCCTAAATCAGCAGTGTTTTTTTACTCTGTAACACTCACTACAGCTCGATTGCCAACCCCGCAGTATTATCAAATTTGATGACATAAATTACAGCAGATATTGCCCAGTTAGTCAAAGAGCGACTATCTTTAATTATGGGGTGGGTAATTTCACCAACTTATACAGGTGAAGTAGCCCGTCCCGCGCGCCCAGAAATGCCTGCGGTGGTCGGCAAATATTAGAATAGTAATAATTGTCGGAGCCTTCGGGCAAGACTTAGGCTGGTCATTAGTTGGCTGTAGCAGCCGAATTGCCGTTGGCAAGACCTGCTACAGGAATACAGTTTTTCTGGGAATGCCTCAGCGAAACATTTGAGAAGCCCAGGAACAGCTTTTATGTCCGAGCGCGTCTGGTGTCGGGTGTTCTGTTAATTAGAACCGCAAGCGCTCATGGATCGAGTAAAGATTGACAGCAAGCACAGCAGCGCGGGAGCACAATGGCTCGCGGCGTCTTTTTTCGCGAAATCTCAGGCTCAGCGCAGCGTATTGTTTGCTTTGCCTGCGACTCGCTCAGCACTCCGAGGGAAACAGCCTTCCTGTTGGATTTCACTGGCGCGTAGCACAGTGGGGGGAGGTGACACTAGCTGAGCTGACCGGGCTCTGCTTTCATGGGCTATCGAAGATAGAAGGCACTTATGTAGAAGGCATTTGGGGTTGAAGCTCCGATATCTTGTTTCTTGATTGCACTAATAAATTCGATCGCCAGTACCAGCAATTTTTCCGGTCAGAATGCGGCGCGGATGCCGCCAGCAATACCCCAAATATTTGATCGACCTTGACAAGATCGATCTACAACTTCTCGGTATTTTGGTAAATGGTTAGCAGTTAATAGTTAGTGATTAGCAGTTAGTATAAATACAACTAACAATTAACAACTAACATCAACCGCCAACTAATTACTAGCCAAATAAGACTTACAGGGCTTACACGCGGCGAGAAACTAGGTTTCTTCATGACGACCGCGCTGAAAACACCCAGATTATTTATTTACGACAAACCGGGTTTTTCGTGAGTTATAACTAGGTGAGCAGGGTGATGCTAGAAATCAACCAGTTTTGACAATTGTTAATGTGGCAGTATAGGTTGAAAAAACTTACTGTCAAACACGATAGTACAAATTTTCAGACAACAGAGAACATCGAGAAATTAAGGAAACTCACTCAACTTTTTTTATGAATTTCACTGAACTTTTAAGTGCCGATGAACTTTTAATTAGACATAGAAACGGGGAACGAGATTTTCGAGGGGCTAACCTCATTGCAGCTCATTTGAGTGAAGCTAATCTCAGCCGAACAAATTTGAGCAGCGCTAATTTGAAAGGCGCCAACTTAATTAAAAGCAAACTGATTGGAGCTAATTTAAACGCCGCCGACTTGAGCGGGGCTAATTTGTCTAAGGCGAAATTAATTGAAGCTAACCTGGGGAGTTCTAGTTTAACTGGAACTGTGGCGATCGCCGCAGATTTTAGCGGAGCAAATCTCAGCGGAGCGATATTGTCTCAGGCTGACTTGAGCAAAGCTGTGATGACGGGAGCGAGTTTAGTAGGAGCTTGTTTGCTAAGCGGCTCAAAACTAACGGAGGCTAATTTGAGCGGGGCGACGCTGAGCCGAGCAATTATGAGCGGGGTTGATTTAAGCAGAGCAAATCTGACGAGAGCGATTCTCAGCGAGGTAGATTTGAACGGGGCGAACCTGAGCGGAGCAACTTTAACGCGGGCTTATCTCAATCGCGGAAATCTCAGCGGCGTCAATTTGGTTGGGGCTTGTTTGAGCGAAGCAAGTCTGCGGGAGGCTTCTATTTGCGCTGCTAATTTGAGCGGTGCTGACTTGAGCGGTGCTGACTTGCAATCGGCCAATCTAAATGGCTCTAATTTGAGCGGTGCCGACTTGCAGGGAGCTAATTTGAGTAAAGCTAATTTAAATGGTTTGATTCTGCACAATGCTGATTTGAGGGCTGCGAATTTGAACAAAGCTTCTTTGCGGGGAGCTAACTTGAGCGGTGCGAATTTGGCAGGTGCTAGCTTGCTGGAAGCGGATTTGCGGGGGGCGAATTTGAGTCACGCCAATTTGTCGGGAGCGGGTTTGCTGCTGAGTTCTCTGACCGGGGCGAATTTGACAGGAACTAATTTGTCGGAGGCTAATTTGATTGGGGCGAGCTTGAATGTTGATAATTTGAATGAAGCAGCTTTGGGCGGGGCGATTTTGCCGAATGGAGCTACTCACAGCCGGGATTGATAAGTTCATTAAGGGAAAATAATTTTGAGTTTTAAGTTAAATAATCTTTAATTTAAAACTCAAAACTTTTCGAGCTTCAGCCCCAACGCCAACTTCTTCAACCGGATTCGCGGTATCAACCCTACTCTCAACCGCAATTCTGTCGCCGTGCAGTTCCCCAAGTTGACGCGCGATCGCCAGCCCCAATCCCAAACCCCCCAAATTTACGACTTATGGCTCCATCCTCCTAATCTTCATCTTTCTTTGTGAAACATACTTGCAAAATTTTTGACACCGTGCTATGGTTAAAAGGTTTGAGACTTAAAAATCAATAGAGGTAAAACCCCGCAGAATGAAACAATTGGGAACCCATCTGGTCGCTGATGCTTGGCAGTCTCCTGGAGACCTGCTCAACGATCCTGAACGTATCCGCCGCGCTATTCTCGATGCGATCGAAGCCGGAGGAGCTACTCTCATCGATTTGTGCGTACACCAGTTTAGTCCTCACGGAGTGACAGCTACTGCTACTTTGGCAGAGTCTCATATAGCAATCCATACTTGGCCTGAACACGGTTATTTTGCAGCAGACTTATTTTTCTGCGGAGCCGGCGACCCTCACCGAGCCATGAAGGTGCTACAGACAGCTTTGGAAGCTAAACAGGTAAAACTCACTGAGTTCACGCGCGGTTTCGAGCCCGGGGTGGGCATCCTAGAATCTGCTTGTGAAGAGCAGTATGCGCCTCGTACAGTAGAAACGAGTGCCGCCAGAGTATAAGGGCCAATTAGCGTAACTTTCAACATTTTATGCTAGGTTCTGCTTAAAATCCCACGGCTGGAGCCGTGGGATTCTTGTTGGAATTTACTTTTTCATTAATAAAGGGCGGACAACTAAATAACCTGCACCGAAAGCTGCAATCACAATCAGAAAAATCGCGATCGCCAACCACAATCCGCTTAAATCTGAGGTTTTTTTGAGTTGTGATCGCACACGGTAAGGAGTTTCCGGCACCTCTGTAAATAATTTTTCGGGAAGTGGCTGCGGCATCGAGGCGGCTGTTGGCTCCGGTTCCGGTAGTGGGAAGGGGAAAGCGACTGTCTGAGGTGGTTGAGGTACGGCAGAGTTACTCTGCGAGGTTACAGGTGGTGGGGGCGGAGGTTCAATGCTGAAATTGAATTTGACTGACGGCATTTGAGGCATCCCTGTCTGGGTGATGCTCTGAGCCGAGTTGACTACTTGCTGTAACTGTTGGGATACTTGAACTACTGTTTCTACTTCTCGCCGCAGTTGTTGATTTTGTTGGACTAATTGCTGATTGTGGGTTTTGAGGGAGTCCACCATCGCTTGGGCAGCTTGCAGCTCTGCCGTGACTTCTCGATAGAGGGAAATTGGTACTGATGGAGAGTAACTATTTGAGTTTTCAGGGGAAGTATTGTCAGATAAGGTAGTATTTTGCATAATTATTGTAGATGGCGAGGGTGAACTTGTTTTAGTTTAGCCTGAGAGTATTTGCAATTAGATCGATCGCAACACAATTCGTCAAGATATTTGTTACAGATATTGAACGTAAAATTAATTTAATGTTACAAGTTTTTAGTTGATCGCTATGAACAACCACGCACCCGAACAAACTATGTCGCAAAAGTCAAGCACCGAAGAAATGAAATACGGCGAACGCCAGATTTTGGAAGGGGAGTTAATTACTTTTCCGAATCCGCGAGTCGGGCGGCGCTACTCGATTAACATTACGTTGCCAGAGTTTACTTGCAAGTGTCCGTTTTCTGGCTATCCCGATTTTGCGACAATTCACGTTACTTATGTGCCAGACGAGCGGGTGGTAGAGTTAAAGGCGCTGAAACTGTACGTTAACAGTTATCGCGATCGCTACATTTCTCACGAAGAATCGATCAATCAAATTTTAGACGATTTTGTCGCAGCTTGCGCGCCGCTGGAAGCGACGATTAAGGGCGATTTTTCGCCACGGGGGAACGTCCACACCGTGATTGAGGTGCGACACGAGAAGTAGAAGGCTCAGCCTTTAAATGTGCGTTATCAGGGCTGTTAGATACCCGACTTCTTAAAGAAGTCGGGTATCGGAGTATTCTGTTTTTTTAGCCCTTGCTCATTTAACGAGATAAATTGTTATCAAAGACTAAAGATTATCCGCTGCTGGTTGGAGGCGGTATTGTTCGCGGACGCTCAATAACTTAGTCTTTGAACCATTTGGTTCTAATGCTTCCGTTAGCCAAAGCTCTTGCTGATGTTTGAGGTTTATAGCCCGCCGGATTTCTTTCACCTCCTCCCGACAAATACCTAGCTTATCTGCCATGCGGTTATGAAGATTCAATTCTGACCAATCAATTTTGCCATCAGCAACGGCAATCTCCCAAGCTGTACATAATATTAGGCGATGCTTTAGTCGCTCTTTATTGCTTTGATTACAACTTTTTTCCCGATGTTCTTCATCAAAAAGAATACTCGTTTTCATGATTTCATCAAAACTATGCCGTTGTTCTATGGCTTTCCGAACCAAATCTCGCTCTTCCTTTCTCATACCGGAGGTAGTCATCAATCTATCTATACTATCTTTCTCCTTCTCATCTAATTCACCGTCAATCCAAGCTATTGGTAAAGCAGCCATAATTATATCTGATAAAAACTTACTCATCTTGGCAGCTTCTTCTTGATTTTTCCAGCCCGTCAGACCGCTGTAAATCCCGACAGTTGCTAATACTCCCAGTCCAACAGGAGCAGCAAGCGTCAGCAATGAGTAAGTGGATGCACTGACAACAACACCAGTTGCTGTCCCAAAAATGCCCCCAATAACAGGGATGCCGTGAAGAGTTGTCAAAAGACTAGCCGGCACAAATACTGAGGTCGCAACTGCTGAAGCGCCAGCGCCCGCCAAAGCCCCTACAGTTGCACCTGTCCCTAGTGCAAAAGCATCTTTTGTCCAATCTTGCCCCTTATTTTGCTTTAATAAGTCGGCACTTATACCTTGATACTCTGCCACTGAATTTTTACCAACATATAAATTAAATCCTTCTAATTCACGATCGATATAGCTTTGATAAGATTTATCACTAAAGTTGATGCCACGCTTACAGCCCTCTTCATAAATTTTCTGGCTGGCCTCGTTAATAGTAGATTTAACTTTCTTCCAGGATTGGTCAAAAATATCTTTTAAATCTTTAATATCGGTTTCTATGTCATTTAATCCAGCAAAACCTTTTCCTCTTAGTCGCTCTAAGTAATAGCCTTTATTCATGGCAAAAATCATATCTAAAAGTGCCAGTGCCACCACAAGAGCAATAGCGCCAGCAATGGGACTGGTAATAGCACCGATCAGGGGTACACCCGTCCAAGGTATCAAGGAATAAGCCATGAAAGTCACAATGCTACTAATTACCAGTAGTCCACCCGTAATAATTTTTTGTTCTTTGGCAGATGAGTCAATATCTGAATACAAAATTTTGAGGAGGCGAATATATGAGGGAATTTTGGCAATGCGAGTCAGAGCGAAGTTGATAACAGGAGCCAGTACAGGAATTAAAAGAGCGAAAAGCACACTTAGTGCAGGTAAAACTGTTTGAATGACAAAAGGAACGATAATTGGCATAAAAAAATACAAGGATAAGTTGATCCCTAGTTATTGAGTTTTTTAAAATTTAAATAACTATTGGTAGATGATATCTCTTGTTGTGAAGATTTACAATTGTATAGTCACTGAATTTTATTAAAATTTACGTGATTAGCAGTACCATAATTTACGTAAATTCACTTATTTTCCGATATAAAATCTATTGAATTCGTGTCACCAACTAGGATCAAACCCATAATGAAGGTCGCTTGTAGTCGAGTCTCTATCCGCCTAAATGCCCTTAAAAAGGGAGTAGGGCGTGACTTTGAATGCTCTTCCCCCTTTTTAAGGGGGGCTAGGAGAGATCGAGGGGATTGTGACTCAGACAGAAGACTGATACTACCTTTTACCTGGTTGTTGACATCAATGGTGGGCATTGCCCACCATAAAATTAATTTTGACTAGCTAGAGAAGTCGGCGCTATTTCGCTCTTTTCTGCCTCTTGTTTCGATTCTGCCAACTTGTCCAAAATCTCCACAACTTCTCTTTCAAAAGTCACCTGAGCACGATTTGTGCGCCCGCCGACGTATAGTTTACCGTCCTTTTCCAAAGCCCAAATCTGCGAGTGAGACAGATAGCTCATCAGCACGCTGAGCATCAGCAACCCGAAGCCAGTATAAACGATCGGAATACCCGGATCAGCTTTAATTTGCAATCCCGTACTGCCTACAACTTCGTCAATTGTCAGCATGACTCCGTTAACTTCTACCGCCGTGCCTGCGCGAACTGTAGTTAACAATTTGCCATCCGTACCGTAAACTAACATCGTTCCTTGCAAATCTTTTGCTAGCAGAGAAACTCCCGCACTCAAGTCTGGTTTTGTGGGAATCCAAGCACCCCAAATTCGGCCTTTACCTTGAGTGTCTAACTGAGCCATTGGCAATTGTAAAACCGGGCTTTTGTTGAGGCGAACTCGCACGGCGGCTATTGCCCAATCTGCTTGATAAAAAGTGACTCCCCGGTATCTGAGGGGCTCGTTAACATGAATGGTTTTGCGATCGACCTCTTGGCCTGTTTTGTCCAAAACTGACAGGTCAGAGTAAAATTGGTCGATCGCACCGCTCGGACTATAATCGATCCAAAACCGATTAACTCGCATCGACCAATCCTTCGGTATTTGCGGCCCCGCCCAAGGCCCTGCATCCAGGATATTCTGCACCTGAAAAGTTTCGCCGCTAGGCACCATTTCTTGACCCATAAATCCCGTCATCGATCCCAAGATCGAGCCAGCTAAAATAATTAGCATACTGGCGTGAACAATAATCGGGCCGATTTTACCAATTATTCCCTTGCGAGCATAAACTTTTTCCCCTTCTCGAAATATGCGGTAGTTTTTTTGCTGCAAAAGTGGTTCTAACAAAGTTAAACCAACTGTTTCTAATTCCGCACTGAGAGCTAATTTTTCAAACTGCTTTGGTTCTTCATAAAATTTCCAGCGCCGGGCGGCTTTTAATGCGGGAAATTGTCGGGTAAATGTACAAGCAGTCAAGCTGCTGCCGAACAAAATTAGGATTGACAAAAACCACCAAGTCCGGTATACGTGGTCTAGTCCTGCAATTAGCACAACTTTCCAAGTTAGGAAGCCGAACAAAGCAGGGTGTTCTGGATAGTTGGATTGGTAAAAGGGTACTGATTGGCCTTGTTCGATGACGGTGCCGGAAATGCTGAAAAATGCGATCGTCAGCAGCAAGATAATTGCCAGCCGCAAATCTGCTAGCACCGGCAAGATTTCTCGCTTGAAAAACCTTTGAGGGGCAGTCGCCCAGTTTGAGAGTTTTGATAGAAATACTTCTTTTGATGTCATTGGTAATTATGAAGGAAGAAGGAAGAAGGAAGAGGGAAGAAGGAAGAAGGAAGAAGGAAGAGGGAAGAGGGAAGAAAGAGGATAGAATAACAAAAGATGAACAAAATATTATTATTTTTAGTGAAAAAGTCTCCATCAATTTTGGATTCTTTCTCTTTTCTTTCTTCCTTCGTGTTCTTCGCGTCTTCGCAGTTCGTTAAAAACAACTTAATTCACGCATTCAGTAGAGATTGCTATATCTTTAAATAAAGACTGAAGCCCTTACTACTAAACTTAAGCGGGAAGGATTCGGGAAAGCAGAGAGAAAACGCCAAATCCTACTAGCAAAACGCCGCTAACAGGCGTAATCCAACTCGACCACCGACGTAATTCTAACAACTTTTTAATGCTGGCAGTAAAAGTACCTGCTATTATTAGCGGAGCGACGTAGCCAGCAGCGTAAAACAGCAGCAACACACCACCTAAAACTGTATCTCCCGTTTTGGAAACCCAAGCTAAGAGTGTAGCTAAAACAGGAGTGCTGCAGGGAGAGGCTACTAAACCAAAAGTTAAGCCCAATAAGTACGATCGCACACCCGCCGGCAAATCTTTCGGAACCCACCCCACAGCGTCGAAAGACGGCATTTGTAAGGGTAAAGCTTCGAGTAAATTCAGCCCCATTAGAATAGCAATAATGCTGACAAGAATCGGCAAACCCAGGCCTATTTTGCCGTAAACTTGTCCGGCAAATGATGCTACAATACCTAAACCCGCAAGGGTAGTGGCTAATCCCAGGGAAAACCACGCAGACTGGGCTGCGGCTTGCAGGCGACTTTTTGCTTCGTATCCACCGATGTAGCCGATCGTGATCGGCAACATTGAAAGCATACAGGGCGTTAAGCTCGTTAGCAACCCTGCCAGAAAGATGACTCCGACGCTGACTAAACTGAGGTTGGTCAGTTGAGTATTTACTAAATTATTAGCAAATTGTGCGAGTTCGTAAAGTTGAGTTTGCAGGGTTTCCATCAGTCGATTTTAGATTTTAGATTTTAGATTTTAGATTGACTCACAGCCCATCGATTTTAGATTTTAGATTTTAGATTATTAGATTTTAGATTTACTCCACAGCCCATCGATTTTAGATTTTAGAGAGTCTCTACAGATGAATCTGGGAGTTTAAACTAAATATCTAATTTTTTTGCTCTTCACGACTCCTGTCGGGGGCTTGTACCCCTAGGCAGGTGACTTCAGGTTCGCGGGTGTTGTGGCTTTGTTGAAAATTGTAACAGATGCGTGCAGGTTCGGTTTGAGATTTAAGATTTTAGCGATATTTACTGGTTGGGAGTTAAAAAGTCGATCGCACCCTGGTTTAAATTGATATCTTGACCGCAAGCATCCAGGATACCCGCCACGTGATTCATTCCGAAAGCAGACTCAGTACCCAGAAATAAAAACCTGTATCCGATGAAACTTGCCGAACGTATTTATCCGTGGGGTCAAGGCTTCAATCTAAAATCTAAAATCTAAAATCTAAAATCGATTGACAGCATCCTCAACAAGCTGTTGGCAACGGGCGCAGCTTGGGAGTTAAAAGGTCGATCGCACCCTGGTTTAAAT
This sequence comes from Microcoleus sp. BR0-C5, assembly GCF_036705045.1. Lineage (NCBI taxonomy): Bacteria > Bacillati > Cyanobacteriota > Cyanophyceae > Oscillatoriales > Microcoleaceae > Microcoleus > Microcoleus sp. BR0-C5. The sequence continues at coordinate 43,975 of NZ_JAUBTR010000037.1, read as the reverse complement.
TAATATCTTGACAGCATCCTCAACAAGCTGTTGGCAACAGGGGCAGCTACACCCGATAATTCATTGACTGCGAAATCGCCCCGAAAGCCTGTTGTTGAAATTATTCAAGCAGACTTTAATTTAACTCTACTTTAAATTAAAGCCACTTTCTTCATTAATAGACCCGTCCGGCATTATTGCCCCAGCCAGCACCGCACCTCTGAAATTTGCTCCCGTTAAAGTAGCGCCTTCTAAATTAGCATTGCTCAAATTTGTGACTTGTTTGGAACCTCGGAAAAAGAAGCTGTGCAAGTCAGCACCTGTTAAATTAGTGTCGGCTAAATTAGCATATTGCAAGTCAGCACCGTGCAGCGTCGCATCCGTTAAATTAGCTTGGGTAAGATTGCTTCCCCAAAGTCGAGAATCTAAGACATTAGCATCTTGTAAATTGGCGCGGCTCAGATTTGCTAAAGTCAGATTAGCATCCCACAACTTCGTGCCGTTGAAATTAGCTTCTGTCAAATTGGCTCGACTGAGATCCGTGCCTAAAATCTCAGCATTTGCTAAATTAGCGCCGGTGAGATCTGCGTCAGAAAGGTCAGCATTTTTTAAGTTAGCACCGGACAAATTAGCACCGGACAAATTAGCGCCGGACAAATTGGCTTCTTGGAGATTAGCGCCCCGCAAATCGACAGCGCTCAAATCGCATTGCTTCCACAGAAAGCTGACGCACCAATTATCTTTTAATAGGTGACTCAAATCCTCCCCATTCGCGGCCATCACAGGAGGAGTTAAGTAGAGAGTGAACAGGACGATCGCCAACACTGCAGCGAAGAAAGTTTTCAACCTCATAACTTTTTTCATTGACACTAATTTGTGCCATTAATTATTGATGTCTAATCAAAGCATAGCAAATAATCGGCAACTTTCCTCAGCAATATTACTCAAAAATATTAGTAATTTGTGGAACAGGCCGGAAAGCCTGTTAAGCGAGAATGTTGCTCTGGGCGTGAGTAAAAACCGGGTTTAAGATGGCCGTGTTCGATGGACAAATCCCGATCGAATATCGCTACAAAGTAATACTTGCTGCGGGCAGTTGCGATCGCTCCCCCAGGGGCATACCTGCAAACAATCCCGGTAGGAACTGCTCAATATGGCAAGAAAGAAACCGCCAAGCTAGCCTAAAAAGCTTATAGGTAAAGGGTTGTAGACGCATTTTTTCACAATTGCGATCGTCATCACTAACTAAGCCCAACTTTCATCACACAAGTCAAGCCCCAGCATCACCAAATCTCATCAAACTTATCACGTTCCTGAGACTACGGATATCACTGTCAGTAGCTGAAGTATGGAGGAAAATAAGAGCATACAGTTGAACACCACTCCTCCCATGCCTCCTATCCCCCTTCTCCCAAGCCAATTAGTTGTCACAACTATTTTCAATTCGATCGAATCTTTGGGATTCACTAATATTGCAGGCAAAGTATTTCCGGGGGAGCAAGCTGAATCCCGACAAGAGGCAAATTTAAAAGTTAGTACCCAAAAGTTTTACACTCAGGGTTTAAAAAATCTCGAAGAACAAGACTTGCACGGCGCTATTAAAAATTTTACTGCTACAATTAACATTAATCCGCTATTCGCGTCAGCTTACAACGATCGCGGTGTGGCCCGCTACAAATTAGGCTACAAGCAATCGGCGATCGAAGATTTAACTACAGCCATCGAACTCAATCCTTACCGAGCCAAGTATTACAGCAATCGGGGGTTTATGCTGACTCGTTTAAAAGATTATACTGCGGCGATCGCGGATTATAACTCGGCACTGCTGCTCAACCCTAATGTAGCTCACTATTACTTTGACCGAGGTGCTATCCGCCTGAAAATGGAGAATTCCCTGGCAGCACTAGCTGATTTTGAGTCAGCAATTCGCCTGGATAGCGATTTTGCTAAAGCTTACTTTAACCGAGGAGTGACTAGATATAAATTGAGAGAGGTTCATGGAGCATTTGAGGATTTTCAGAAGGCGGCAGGGCTTTTTAAGCTGCAGGGGAGAATGGATTCTTATCAAGATGCGGTTTCTAAAATTAGCCAGCTATGGTATTAATTGAATTGGGAATTGGGAATTGGCAATTGGGAATTGGGAATTGGGAATTGGGAATTGGGAATCAGGTAAGGTGCACCGAAGAGCACCCTACACCTATAATTATGGCGTCAGTCTTGTTAAAGTTAGCCAACTCTCAAGGCGGCGTCTCCGGGGGGCAAGTTATCGACAAGGAAAGCAGTAGAAAAGTTAATTGCAAAAGCAGCATTTTGAACTGCTGCGGGGGTGGCATTTTGAACGACAGCCAAAGTCACTCCTCCAAATTGAATGAGTGTGTTGCTGCCTGATTGGGTGAATGAGGTGTTGGATAAAGGGCTGGTTAAGCCAATACGATCGCCATCTCCCGGCCTAAAATCAAGAATTATATCGCTCGTCCCATCCAACTCCAGATTTTCACCCGTAACCAGAACAAACGTATCTGCCCCGCCACCACCAGTGAGAGTATCGCTGCCAGTATCGCCAATCAAAAAATCGTTACCATCGCCGCCGATTAAAACATCGTTTCCTCTGCCGCCTCGCAAAAAGTCGTTACCAGCACCGTCATTGATTGTATCGTCGCCGAGATTTCCGTTGATAATATCGTCGCCAACACCTCCGCTAATGGAGTCGTTACCTTTGCCGCCTCTGAGAAAGTCGTCACCCGCTTCGCCCGTGAGGGTATCGTTGCCTTGGCTGCCATTAATTGCATCATCCGTCGGTGAACCGAGGATCGCATTGTTGCCGCTACCTCCCACTACACCGCTGGGATTTTGCTGAGAGTCTTGGGAAGTGACTTGATAGTTATTGGTAGTGTCTGACAGTCTGAGCGCTCGCAAAGATAGATTTACGAAATTGGTACTATTGATTAAAGCGTTAAGCGCATTAACATCGCTAACTATGCTAGAAACCCGACTGGGAACGATTCCTTGAACGACTTTTGCCGTCGAAATGCGATCGCCCTGCTGCACAGCATTCACCGTTTCAAAACCTTGAATAACGTTGCCAAAAACAGCATAATTACCATCCAAAAATGGCAAATCATCCAAAGCAAAATAAAACTGCGAAGAAGCCGAATTCAAAGCATTAGAACGAGCCATTGCCACAGCCCCGCGAGTGTGCTGTAACTGCGGCGTCTGGGTTACAACTTGGTTGTAAACAGGTTGCGCGGCCCCTTGTGGCTTAATTTCCAAAGGAATAAAACGCGCCTGATTGGTATCCGGGTCAATAAAACTACCCGTTCCCAATTGACTGGCTGGAATTGTCGTATCTCTGCTGCGCGGATCGCCTCCTTGCACCACAAAAGGATCGGGCTGGCGCACAACTCGGTGAAACATCACCCCGTCGTAAATGCCACGTTCCACTAAGTCAACAAAATTTCCCCCAGTAATCGGGGCATTAGTGCCGTCTACTTCGATCGTAACGGGTTGACCGTTAATTACCTGGACTACTATAGCTTTGCCTGTTAACGGGAGTGCAGCGCTCATGGGTAAATTGCTATTGGAGTGAGTGATATTTGGGTTTTAGAAGCAATCCGCGAATTGCCCTTACCCATTTAATCAGAAAACTGTAAACTTGTCTTAAGTACAGTTCTACTTCTAAAATTTATGATGTCCCGTCGCAAGTTTTTTAGCACTTTATTCGCAATTTGTCTAGTTTTTCTAAGTTTCAATTTTGCTACACCTGCATTGGCCCTCGGTGGCAAGCTTCCGGCGGTGAATGAAGCGGCACCGGATTTTAGTTTGCGGACAAACAGCGGCGACGGACAAGTGTCCCTGTCCGATTATCGCGGTAAGTGGCTGGTAGTCTATTTTTATCCGAAAGACTTTACATCGGGATGTACGATCGAAGCGCGTCGATTTCAGGAAGACTTGCCGAAATACTTGGCAAAGAATACTCAAATTATCGGTATTAGCGCTGATGATATCAACTCCCACGCGGAATTTTGCGATTCCGAAGGTTTGAAGTTTCCGCTGTTAGCTGATACGGATGGTAAAGTGAGTAAAGCTTACGGTTCTTGGATGAGTTTTATCTCGGCGCGGCACAGTTTTATTATTGACCCTGAAGGAATTTTGCGCGAAACTTTTGTGAAAATTAATCCGGCGATTCATTCTAAAGAAGTGTTTGCCCGGTTGCAGGAATTGCAGGCTAACGGGTAATACCCTTTTAGATTTTAGATTTTAGATGGGAATAATTGGGAATTAGTGAGGAAGCTTGTGTTTGTAGTGAGGACTAAAATCCTCTGAAAATAAAGAGGATTTTAGTCCTCACTACAAATGTTATCAGGTTGATTTGACCTCACGTCTTGCACCATTCTCAATAATCATTTTTTGGGCGGGCTTTTCGGCCCACCCCACAAGGAAATCTACTCTTTGTGGAACGGGCCCCAGAGCCCGTTCTTGACAATGGTGCAACATCTCAGTTTTACTGGAAATGATGGCTGGTAACGTGACAAGCAATATCAGAGTAAATCTAAAATCTAAAATCTAAAATCGCCTGTCGGGCCATACTCAGTGAGAATTAAACTGGCTATTGATTGCAACAGGATCGGAAGAAGATTCGGGTTCTGATAGATTTCTCTTTCTGCTAGCCATGCGGCGTTCCGGGTCAATTCCCTCGAAGGTTGGCGGCAACCAAACTCGGACTACCAACAACACTCCCAAAACCAGCAAAAATGCGCCTGTTGATAATATTTGAACCCAGGGAGTTTCCAGCACTCCCCGCACGATGACTTCTCGCAAAACTGATACAATACAAACTTCCACAGCTACGCCTATCGAAACTCTTTGTTCTTGCAAGTAAATAATTAGCAACCGAAATAATTCCACTAAAACCAATAAAAATAGAATGTCGGCAGTGACTTCCTGGAAATTCAAAGGAGGTAGCAGCGAAAAGAACATTTCTCGCAGTTCTAGCACCATGAAGCAAAATAAACCAATACATAGGGAAATTACAATTAAGTCTTGGACTGTTTCCAGAGCGGTGACGATTAATTGCAGATTCAACCATTGAGCGGGGTTACTGGACGAGTTGTTTAAACGCTTTTCCATTGACAGCTCCGGCAACTTGTTTGACTTTCTTACAGCTTAATTGAACTTAGGTTAATATTTGACAATTTACAGGTTTAATCTATTTATCAGTCTCATAAAATTTCGATTGGTTGACAATTTCACACACACTTTTATTTGCCACCCAGGTGGCTTGACATTTAGTGATACTTTATGCTATATGGAGCATGCAATAAGTAGCTTTGATATCTAAAAAATACAAGTTTGAATGCTGAAATGCTGCAACTGCTATAAAATATGAAAATTGTAAAGAATTATTTACCACAGCTTGATAAACTCAAGCTAGCGACTCTCGGCTTTAATCATACAAAAGCCGGAAAGTTAGCCCAAAAACCAAAAGTAATCCAGAGAGGATTGAACACAATGACATTTGAACTTGCACCATTACCCTTCGCCGCTGACGCCCTAGAGTCAGGTCATATGTCGGCCAACACTTTTTCATTCCACCACGACAAGCACCACGCTGCTTACGTGACCAATCTGAATAAACTGATTGAAGGAACTGAAATGGCGAGCAAATCCCTTGAAGAAATTGTCAAGGAATCTGCTAAAGACCCATCCAAAGCCGGCATTTTCAACAATGCAGGTCAAGTTTGGAACCACAATTTTTTCTGGAATTCCCTCGCACCGGGCGGCGGTGGCACTCCGACAGGAGCTTTAGCTGAGAAAATCAACGCCGACTTCGGCAGCTTCGACAAATTCAAAGAAGAATTCAAGACGGCTGCGACAACTCAGTTCGGTAGTGGCTGGGCTTGGCTGGTTTTAGACAACGGTACTTTGAAAGTTACCAAAACTGCTAACGCTGACACCCCCGTAGCACACGGCCAAACTCCGTTGCTGACTTTGGATGTGTGGGAACACGCTTATTATTTGGATTTCCAAAACCGCCGTCCCGACTACATTACTAATTTCTTGGATAATTTGGCTAACTGGGAGTTTGCAGCAGCAAATTTGGCTGCGGCTTAGTAGCATCAGAGTTTCAGGAATAAAGTCCTCATATCATGTCCGATCGATTAACCATAATATCCCGGTCGGGGCGGGTTTTTGAGATTGTCCATTGTTGGCAGGTATTGTTGGTGAACCCGCCCCTACAAAAATCACGGTCGCTCGACCGGACATGATATCACTACAAACCGATAAAGTTTGTAGTGAGGACTAAAGTTGTGATGAATGAAAATTAGGCGTTGCTGATTTACGGTATGAAAGGCTAAATATGCCAGTCATAGAAACCTGTATCGACAAAGCTTGGGGATTTTCAAATTATTTTTTTCATACCCTGATTAAGCAACGCCTAAAAAAGATTTAGAAGACCGTCGGAAAAATAGCCGCCTGCCCGTCCGGCTGAGGACATCAAAAATAGTGTGTCACGCGCTTGAAGCTGTTTGATAACCTTAGCGTTTCTAGTTTCTGGCTCAAAAAATATGGCTCTTTTGATAAAGCTGTAGCAGTTGGGGGTGTTAGATCTTTATAAGGTGGATTTTGGCAGAATTAATTGGAGATAGAGCATGAAGGATAAAGATGAAGTTAGGACTGTGGCACAAAAACAGGCTACTCTGCAAAAAATTAGGGAAGGGATAGAACGAGACGGGGGTAGAGGGTTCATCCTTACAGTTGCCTATGAGGCTTTACCCGAGAGCATTGAGATAAAGAAATTGTGCGAAAGTTACGAGCGCGCTTGGGAATGGGATAAGGATGAACCCGGAGAAAACAGGACTGAAGCAGAAACAAAGTTAACAATCTACAGTTTGGAAGAGTCGGAATGGATTTTCCTGATGCTTTCGACTATGAAGGGAGATGTACAGCAAACTATTGAAAACACCAACCGCGTGACACACACGATTAGGGTTAAATAGGAAATTAATAATTGAGCATTTTCCCGCCTAAACCCCTAGCGGGATTTTTACGACTGGTTGCCATTGTCTTTTTCGGGAGTTGCTGAATACAGGTATGAATTCAAGTTTCCGGAATGGCTATAAGCCAAGTAGGGTGGGTTTTGTAACATCAAGCGAAAAGTTGATTCATACCATGAATCAGCAACGCCGAAAATTATATTGATTCCGGTTGCACAGTCCGTGATTGTTGACGGTTGACTGTTGACTGTTGACTGTTGACTGTGAATCAAAAAACTGAAAATTGCTCTAATATTTGTTGGCAGCTTGATTCGACTCGATCGGGACGGTGAAACGCGGATTTGATATCATTGTGGGGCAGGCGGAATTGATATTATTTAACCCAACTAGCTATTAGTAAACAAAAACAGCTTTCAACATTCCTTCGCCTCGGTCTGGTTGAAGTTCAAATCCTAGTTTTTTACAGAGGCTCTGCATCTTGTAGTTGCTATTGAGAATGTAGCCGACGATCGCCTCTAATTTCTCTTCCTGACCAATTTGCAACATCCGCCTCAATAATTCTGTTCCCAAACCGCGCTGCTGATAGCTATCGCTAACGATCAGGGCAAATTCGGCTTGGTTTGTGCCGTGGAGTTTGCTCAGACGCGCTACTCCCAAAATCCGGTGTTCTGAGGTTTCCGGGTCTTGACGATCGGCTACTAACACCATTTCCCGATCGTAGTCAATAAAACAAATCCGGGTCAAACGTTCGTGAGCGATGCGGTGCTTTAACTTTACCATGTGAGCGTAGCGCAAATACACGCTCTCTTCCGAAAGTTCTTGGTGGAACAGCACCATCAGCGGCTCATCTTCAGGACGAATCGGACGGATCGTGATGGGACGATCGCCGTCTGTTGACCAGGTTTGAACGTATTGCGTAGGATAGGGGCGAATCGCGGGTGAAATGGGGTTTTCCGTTGTTTGGAGAACCACGCGGGCATCAAGAGCGATCGCACCTTCAGGAGAAACCAACAGCGGATTAATATCAATCTCGGCAATTTGAGGTTGCTCTACAATCAGTTGACTGAAACGAACTAATAACTGTTCGAGTTGTACCAGGTCAATTGCCGATCGACCGCGCACTCCTTGCAAAGCTTTATAGATGCGCGTTTGCTCCATCATCCGCCGCGCTAGGGTGGTATTTAAAGGCGGAAGAGCCAGCGATCGATCTTGAAAGACTTCCACTAATTGTCCCCCGGAACCAAACAGCATCACCGGCCCAAATTGTGGGTCAATACTGCTACCCAAAATTAGTTCATAGCCTTCCAAATGCACCATCGGCTGCACTGTCACGCCGAGAAACGCTGCCGGATCGATCGCCCGTACCCGCTGGGCGATCGCCTCAAAGGCACTAATTACAGCGTTAGCATCGCCTAAATTTAGTTTTACGCCCCCCACATCGGTTTTGTGAGTAATCGTCTCAGAATGGAGTTTTAGCACCACTGGATAACCGAGGCGATCGGCAATTTCCACAGCTTCGCGATCACTGGTGGCTATGGATGTGGCGATGGTGGGAATCCCGTAAGCTGCGAGCAACTGCTTTGATTCGTATTCTGTTAAGAGACTGCGATCGCTTTTGCGTGCAGAAGTCACAATATTTGCGGCCGCCGATCGATCTGGACTCCAGAGATCGGAATCAGCCGACAGAGAAGGCGTTTCGTAGATAGCGCGCAGGTTGTACGTGTACCGCCACATATAGTTGAACAACCTGACGGCGGTATCGGGATAGGGGAAAGTCGGAATATTTGCCTGATTGAGAATTTGCGTTCCTGCTGACACTTCCACACCGCCCATCCAGCTTGCTAGTAAGGGCTTTCCGAGTTTGCTGTAAGACTTGAGTTTTTCTGCAGTTTGGGTGGGATTGGTCATCGCTTGTGGCGTTAGGATGACCAGCAATCCGTCACTATTGGGATCGGGAGCGACCACTTCTAGAGTTTTGGCGTAACGATCGCTACTAGCATCGCCCAAAATATCGATCGGGTTGTGATGACTCCACTGAGGTGGCAAAAACTCATCAAGCCGCTGCAGCGTCTCCGGTGCCAGATCTGCCAGGGCACCGCCGTCGCTAATTAAGGCATCAGTGGCGATCGCCCCTGGGCCTCCGGCATTGGTGACGATCGATAGGCGGTTGCCCTGCGGTCGCGGTTGCTTGGCGAGAATTTCTGCCATGTCGAACAAATCGGAAATCGTATGTACGCGCAACGCGCCACAGCGGCGGAAAGCAGCGTTAAGCACGTCATCGCTGCCGGTCAAAGCTCCCGTATGGGAAGCGGCGGCTTGCGCGGCGGCGGCGGTACGTCCTACCTTGAGAATGATGATCGGTTTGTCGATCGCGACTGGGCGGGCGGCGGACAGGAACGAACGAGCATCACCCATAGATTCCATGTACAAAACGATACTGTGAGTATGGGGATCGTCCCCGAAATACTCGATCAGATCGCCCCAACCGACATCGAGCATAGAGCCGATCGATACAAAGGCGCTAAAACCGACATTTTCCCCTAAACTCCAGTCGAGAATCGAAGTACAGAGGGCGCCGCTTTGACTGATGAAGGCGACATTACCCGGACGGGCGATCGTACCTGCAAAAGTAGCATTGAGCCCAAGCACAGGATTCATCACGCCGAGGCAATTTGGGCCAATAATCCGCATTCCGCCCAGACGCGCTTGGGCGATAATTTGCTGTTCTAAAGCCTCCCCAGCCGCACCAATCTCTTTAAAGCCAGCAGACACAATAATTGCCCCTTTCACCCCAGCCGCGATACATTCGCGGATCACTTGCGGCACCCCAGCGGCAGGCGTAGCAATCACCGCCAGATCCACTATTTCCGGGACGCTAGCAATGTCAGGATAAGACTTGAGCCCCAAGACGCTGCGGCGCTGCGGATTCACTGGAAAAACTGTGCCGCCAAACGGATTCCGAATCAAGTTCCACAGGAGAGTTCGTCCAACGCTTCCTTCTCTCTCTGTTGCGCCGATTACAGCCACGGAGCGAGGCCGAAAAATCCGATCAAGCGGATGACGCTGTTCTTTCCAAATATCGTGAGCCCGATCGCTCGCAGTGCTTTGATTCATTGAATTTATCTGCATAGTACCCTACTTCAATTAATCAGCAATTAATATTGCTCTGCTTTCGATAACTATCACCGAATCAAATCCGAACTCTTTTTCTGCTTTTTTTCTGCTTTTTCTTCATCTTCTTCGGGTGTTCGCGGTTCCTGAAAAAAAAATCTCATTGCCCGTTTCCGACACCCCCGCCCTTAAACAACATTTGGGTTGTCTAAGTGTTAGTTCGGGAACCCCTTTGGTCAGAGCTTCCTCAACAATTCACGAGGAGGTTCTGCCTACTATCTATCTTAATTCTTCCCACCAAATTAGCAAGTCAAGTTTTGTAACAAAGAGCGAACAGGGTATTAAAAATATTGAGATTAAATATATAGTAGATGTAGTGGTCGAAGCAGAAAAGATCGATCGCTAATAAAAAATTGAGGTGAAAGCAAGCTATGTTTGCAGAATGGCACGGCTTTACTGAAGGCAACTGGACAACGGAAGTCAACGTCAGAGACTTCATCCAAAAGAATTACACCCCCTACGAAGGGAATGCAGAATTTCTCACAGCACCAACCGAAAAAACCCAGCAACTTTGGCAAAAAGTTCTGGAATTAATGAAGCAAGAGCGCGAAAAAGGTGTATTGGATGTTGATACAAAAGTTCCCACATCGATCACGGCTCATGCAGCAGGATACATCGATCGCGACTTAGAACAAATAGTAGGTTTGCAAACCGATCGACCTTTGAAACGCGCGATTATGCCCTTTGGCGGGATTCGCGTTGTCAAGGCAGGTTTAGAAGCTTACGGCTATCAGCTTGATCGGCAAACTGAAGAAATATTTACGAAATATCGCAAAACTCACAACGATGGTGTATTCGATGTTTACACGCGCTCGATGCGTCTGGCGAGACGTTCTGGTATCATCACAGGTTTGCCAGATGCCTACGGACGCGGGCGGATCATCGGTGACTATCGGCGCGTGGCTTTATACGGTGTCGATCGCCTGATTGACGATAAAAAAACACAGCAAGAATCACTCGAACTAAACGCGATGGACGAGGGAACAATTCGTTTGCGCGAAGAGTTATCCGAGCAAATTCGGGCATTGTTTGAGTTAAAAGAAATGGCTGCTAGCTACGGCTTTGATATTGGCAGTCCGGCGGCAAATGCACGAGAAGCTGTCCAGTGGGTGTATTTTGGCTACTTGGGAGCAGTGAAAGAACAAAACGGGGCAGCGATGTCTCTCGGCCGCGTATCGACGTTTTTAGACATTTATTTCGAGCGCGATTTGCAAAGTGGCGCGAGTTCCGAACAAGAATTGCAAGAACTAATCGACCATTTTGTAATGAAACTCCGCATGGTGCGGTTTTTGCGAACTCCCGACTATAACGATCTGTTTTCTGGCGATCCAACTTGGGTAACAGAGGCGATCGGCGGTATCAGCGATGACGGTAGAACATTGGTAACTCGTAACAGTTTCCGATTCTTACACACCCTCTCAAACCTCGGTACTGCACCAGAACCAAATCTCACCGTGTTGTGGTCGGAAAACTTGCCGGAAAACTTCAAACTATTCTGTGCCAAGGTATCCAGCGATACGAGTTCGATTCAGTACGAAAACGACGATTTGATGCGCCCTCAATACGGCGATGATTACGCGATCGCCTGTTGTGTCTCCGCCATGCGAATTGGCAAGCAAATGCAGTTTTTCGGCGCGCGAGTTAACTTGGCTAAGACTTTGCTCTATGCGATTAACGGCGGTAAAGATGAGAAGTCCGGCGACCAAATCGCGCCGCAGTTCCCACCGATTACTACCGAATATCTCGATTATGACGAGGTAAGAGCCAGGTTCCGCGACATGATGGCGTGGTTGGCAAAAACGTATATCAATACGTTGAATGTCATTCACTATATGCACGACAAATACTGCTACGAACGGCTGGAAATGGCATTGCACGATCGCGATGTTTACCGGACAATGGCCTGCGGAATTGCCGGATTGTCGGTGGTGGCGGACTCCCTGTCGGCGATTAAAAACGCTAAAGTTAAGGTGATTCGCAACGAGCAAGGTTTGGCAGTGGATTACTCGATCGAAGGAGAATATCCCAAATATGGCAATAATGACGATCGCGTAGACAGTCTAGCCATCGAACTTGTGCAAAGCTTCATGAACGAAATTCGCCAGCACAAAACCTACCGCGGCGCTGTAGCGACTCAATCGGTACTCACAATTACCTCTAACGTAGTTTACGGCAAAAAAACTGGTAGCACTCCCGACGGACGTAAAGCAGGCGAACCCTTTGCCCCCGGTGCTAACCCGATGCACGGCCGAGATTCCTGTGGGGCGATCGCATCCTTATCTTCTGTAGCAAAACTGCCTTACAGTGATTGTCAAGATGGCATATCGAATACTTTTTCGATTCTACCGCAAGCCTTGGGCAGAATGGAGAGCGATCGGACTAACAACCTAGTTAGTCTTATAGACGGTTACTTCCACGATGGCGGCCATCACATCAATGTTAACGCGCTCGATCGGCAAACATTACTAGATGCGATGGAACATCCAGAAAACTATCCCCAGCTAACAATTCGCGTCTCCGGTTATGCGGTTAATTTCATCAAACTTACCCGCGAACAGCAATTAGATGTGATTAAACGGACTTTCCACGAGCGCGTCTAAATCCCATTGGAATCGGCGGTTTAAACCGCTCCTTGTCAAACGAAGTCCGAGCTGAGGGGGACTCAAGAAGCGCCTACATAATTGGTTCTGCATAAGTCTTTTTTCGTCTAGTTTCGCTGTTGAACCATGAGGCCAGATCCCCCCTAACCCCCCTTAATAAGGGGGGAACAAGAGTATTCTTGAATTCCCCCGACTATCCGGGGATTCAAGGGGAACCGTCCACTTCTCAAAGTCCCCCTTCTTAAGGGGGATTTAGGGGGATCGAGCCTCAGCAACCAAACGAAAAATCCGCAAGTTTCCAGGCTTAAGTTACCACCGAGATTCCCTCATCCCTAATCTAGAAACATCACCAACAAACAGCAAATTAAATGTCTGGAATTGGTCGCATTCATTCAATCGAAACCTTTGGTACCGTAGACGGCCCCGGAATCCGGTTTATCGTCTTCACCCAAGGCTGTCCGTTACGCTGTCTTTACTGTCACAATCCCGACTGTCGCGATTCCCACGATGGTAAAGAAGTAACCGTCGATTATTTAATCGAACAAATTACAAAATGTAAATCCTACCTGCGGAAAGGAGGCGTTACCGTCAGCGGCGGCGAACCGTTGATGCAGCCGGATTTTGTCAGAGAAATCTTTGCCCGCTGCCATCAAATGGGCTTGCATACAGCCCTAGACACATCAGGGTTCTGTGTTTTAGAAGTTGCTAAACCGGTTCTGGAAATGACCGATCTGGTTTTATTGGATATCAAATCCTACATTCCCGAACTGTATTACAAAGTCACCAACGTTTCCATCGAGCCTACTTTAGCAATGGCCAAATATCTCAGCGAAATTGGCAAACCGACGTGGATTCGCTTCGTTCTAGTTCCTCACCTCACAGATCACATCGAAAATGTAGAAAAACTAGCAGAGTTTATTGCCAATCTGAACAATGTGGAAAAAGTCGAAGTATTACCATTTCATAAAATGGGAGAATACAAATGGGAACAATTAAAACTGGATTACGAGCTCAAGGATACACCTCCAGCTTCACCGGAACTCGTCCAACAAACTGTTGATATTTTTCGCAGTCGCGGGGTAAATGCGATCGGAGCTAGCGGTATATAATAATTAAAAGACCGCGTTCAAAAGTCACAAACAATCTGGAAATTATCGGCGTTGATCTGCAGGTTCCCTACCAATCAAAGATTAAGGCAATCATTTCCCAGAAATAAACATCAGGAACAATAACATGAAAGTTACCAATTTAGAGGAATTAGAAGTCCTAATTCAAAAAGTGAAAGCAGCCCAAGCTGAATTTGCCACCTACACTCAAGAACAAGTCGATCGCATATTCAAGCAAGTAGCTTTAGCCGCTAACGCCGCGCGCATTCCCTTAGCCAAGGCAGCAGTCAAAGAATCGGGAATGGGAGTCATCGAAGATAAGGCAATCAAAAATCATTTTGCCTCGGAAATGATTTACAACAAATACAAAAACGACAAGACTTGCGGTATCATCGAGTCCGATCGGCATTTTGGCTACGAACGCATTGCCGAACCCGTGGGACTGCTGGCGGGAATCGTTCCTGTAACTAACCCAACTTCCACCACTATCTTTAAGTCTTTAATCGTGCTCAAGACGAGAAATGGCATTATATTTTCGCCCCATCCCCGCGCCAAATCCTGCACGGCTGCGGCGGCAAAAATCATCCTCGATGCTGCTGTAGCAGCAGGAGCACCACCGGATATTATTGGGTGGATTGATGAGCCAACTGTGCCACTTTCCCAGGCTTTGATGCAGCACCACGATATCAAACTAATTTTGGCAACTGGCGGGCCGGGAATGGTAAAAGCTGCCTACTCTTCAGGACATCCCTCCCTCGGTGTCGGCGCGGGAAATACTCCCGCCATCATTGATGAAACCGCCCACATCCAAATGGCTGTCAGCTCAATTTTGCTCAGCAAAACTTTCGACAACGGCACGATTTGTGCTTCCGAACAATCGGTGGTTGTTGTGGATGAGGTGTACGATGCCGTGCAACTGGAATTTATCAAGCGCGGTGCTTATTTCCTGAATGCGGAAGAACGGGAAAAAGTGCGGCAGGTAATCTTAATTGATGGTCGATTGAATGCCGAAATAGTCGGACAATCGGTGCAAAAGGTGGCGCAGATTGCGGGTTTTGTAGTGCCGTCAAACATCAGGGTTTTGATTGGAGAAGTGGATACGATAGGTAAAGAAGAACCCTTTGCTTGTGAAAAACTTTCGCCGATTCTCGCCATGTACCGCGCCAAGGACTTTACTGAAGCAGTAGACAAAGCTGAAGCGCTGATAATTTTTGGCGGACACGGCCATACTTCTGTACTCTACACCGCTCCGCACAATCAGAAGCACATTCGTTATTTTGAAAGCAAACTAGAGACTTCGCGGGTGCTGATTAATACGCCTTCTTCTCAAGGTGCGATCGGCGATTTGTACAATTTCCGCCTCGATCCCTCCCTTACCCTCGGTTGCGGTAGCTGGGGGGATAATTCCATTTCTGTCAACGTGACACCCCATCACCTGCTCAATATCAAAACTGTAGCAGAACGGCGCGAGAATATGCTGTGGTTCCGCATTCCTCCCAAGATTTACTTTAAGTCGGGTTGTCTTCCTGTAGCTTTGAGGGATCTTGCAGGTAAGAAACGTGCTTTGATAGTGACGGATAAACCTTTGTTTGAATTGGGATTGATTAAGGAAGTCACAGATAGTTTGGAAGAAATCGGCATCGATCACTACACATTTTACGATGTGGAACCCGATCCTTCGCTTGCTACTGTTCGCAAAGGTTTAGAAATCTGCAATAGTTTCCATCCAGATGCGATTATTGCCTTTGGTGGTGGCTCGCCGATGGATGCTGCTAAAGTAATGTGGCTGATGTACGAGCATCCAGAAATTGAGTTTGAAGGATTGGCGATGCGGTTTATGGATATTCGCAAGCGGGTATACGAACTGCCGCCTTTGGGTTCAAAGGCAATTATGGTGGCAATTCCAACTACTTCGGGAACGGGTTCGGAAGTCACGCCTTTTGCGGTTGTTACGGATGAACGATCGGGGATTAAGTATCCGCTTGCAGATTATGCTCTGACTCCGAGTATGGCGATCGTCGATCCAGAACTTACGCTGAATATGCCCCGGAAACTGACTGCTTACGGCGGCATTGATGCGCTAACCCACGCTTTAGAAGCTTATGTTTCTGTGTTGGCTTCTGAGTATACAAATGGTTTGGCTTTAGAAGCAATTCGTTTGCTGTTTAAATACTTGCCCAGCGCTTACAAAAATGGTGCTAACGATCCGAAAGCGCGGGAGAAAGTACATTATGCTGCTACGATCGCCGGGATGGCATTTGCCAACTCTTTTCTGGGGGTTTGTCACTCAATGGCTCACCAATTAGGTGCAACTTGCCACGTCCCTCACGGTTTAGCGAATGCGCTGATGATTTCCCACGTTATTCGCTACAATGCAACTGATGTTCCGTTCAAACAAGCGATTTTTTCTCAAAACAAGTATCCTAACAGCAAGTGGCGTTATGCTCGAATTGCGGACTATCTGAATTTGGGTGGCGATACAGAAGAGGAAAAAGTGGAGAAGTTGATCGCAGCGGTAGAAAATCTCAAGCGTGAGGTAGATATTCCTAGCACGATTCAGGAGGCGATCGCCAGTCAGGGAATGAGCGATGATTTCTTTTTTGCTCGCGTTGAGGAAATGGCCGATCGCGCTTTTGACGATCAGTGTACCGGAGCGAACCCCCGCTATCCGCTGATTGAAGATTTAAAGCAACTTCTGCTGCAAGCCTATTCTGACGGTGACACTTCTGAACTCAATCGAGTGTTAACTTTAGTGTAATCGGCGCGGTGCAATAGATTTCTCCAGAAAAGCCTGTCAATGGGGAGCAGGGTACCTAACCCCTAATCCCCACAGTTTCTGGAGAAGTTTAACGCAGAGCCCGGTGGTGAAAATAAACCCCGAAGCGGATCAAAATACCAAGTAGGGGTTAAAAAAATCTGAAATTGTGTTATAATTTGAGAGGTAACTATTTTACGAATTTTGTAGTTTTAGTGGCTGTTCGCGCGATGACCTCTTCACCAACCATAGCACCCGTTCGATCGAGTCAAGTTACCCGGAAACCTTATCCCAACTATCGGGTAATAGTCCTCAACGACGATTTCAACACATTTCAGCACGTTGTGGAATGTTTGACGAAATACATTCCAGGGATGACGAGCGATCAAGCTTGGAAACTCGCCAACCAAATCCACCACGAAGGCCAGGCCACCGTCTGGGTTGGCCCGCAAGAGCAAGCAGAACTTTATCATATGCAATTAAGCCGTGCAGGACTGACAATGGCTCCGCTAGAGTCAGCTTAACATTTTTTAACTGCCAGTTATAATCAGTTACAATACTTACTTTGAAACTTGCCAAAATGGCAACATCACTTCATCCTCTTGATTTAGATTATGTGTCAATAAGCTGTTCGACATTCAAACTGCAATATTTGTGGGCCAGACCCCATACTGCAAGGGGTGGAGGCAATAAATTTAAATGACTAACAGCTTACACCTAATCTGTTACTCAAGTAGGACAATTTTATGAATCATCCTTTTGATCTAGATATTGCTGATCTCGAAGCAATTGATTTGGATTTTGAAGAGACGCTAACTGATGAACAGGCCACCCGCATCGGAGGTGGATTAATGGCTACCACTCTAGCCATAGGTGAAGAAGGTGGTGGTGGGATACAGTGTATCTCCGCTCCCTGTCCGGGAAGTGAAGGAGGAGGAGGAGCATTTCCTCCCCAGCCTATTCCCATTGACCCTCCGATGACCACTCTGGCTCTAGGTGAAGAGGGTGGAGGATATTACACAAAAGCTTGGTTTGAAGGCGGTGGAGGCCCTCTTGATTGGTAATCTCATTCGTGCCGACAATGATAGAGATTCTGCCTAATTCCTGAACTATTCCGATTTTTTCTGTAATAAGCTGTTGTGCATTTAAATTGTATATTTCGAGTCCCCATCAAAAATCGTCAAATCCTCTCCCCCTCTCCTCTTCTCCCCCTCTCCCTCTCTAATACCATAGGCAATCTAGATGCAACACAGCTTAAGACTTTCAAAGATTCAGCCTCCTTCGAGGCTTTTTTCTCAATATATAAAAAGTTGCAACACTCTCAAAAAAAGTGATGCGACTTTTAATATTTGTAGTTGATTTTAGCACATTTTTAATTTTCCAATTTCCCATGAACATTTTAATTCTGGGTAATGATTCAGATGCTCATGCTGCTCATATAAAAGATGCTCTCACCCAAGCCGGTGCAGAAGTAGATTATTTAGATACCTATCTGTTTCCCCGACAGTTACGTCTGTCTTGGCAACCTGATACCCTGGTAGGGTGTTTGACGCTACCCGGAGGTCGCCAGTTGAATTTTCAAGATATTCACAGTGTATTTTGGCGCAATTTTTCCGGTGTTGGCGTTGCACCTTTAAAAGATGCAAATCAACAGCAAGTTGCATTAAACGATTCCATGAGTACAGTGCGATCGCTAATGCAAGCTTGTCCGGCTCGCTGGATTAATTCATGGCAGGCCTACCAATTTCATAAAGAAAAGCCCCTACAACTGAGCAAAGCTAAGCAAATAGGAGTGACAATTCCTGCAACTTTAATCAGTAACAATCCAGAGCAAGTTAGGGAATTTTTTCAATCTCAGAAAAAAGTAATTTTTAAGCCAGTTTATGGTGGCGCTCATACCAAGTTGATGACAGAGGCGCATTTAGAACCTAATCGGCTGGGCTTGGCTTTGAGTATTTCACCAATCACAATACAAGAGTATATTCCTGGGACAAACATTCGCAGTTATGTGATTGGTGAATCAGTTTATTCGGCGGAAATTCGCAGTCAAGCTTTGGACTTTCGGGAAGATTTAGAGTCCGAGCTAATTCCGATAGATTTGCCCGAAGCAGTTCACGAACAATGTTTAGCAATATTAAAGGCATTTATGCTCGATTGGACTGCTATTGATTGGCGTCTCAAGCCAACCGGTGAGTATGTATTTTTAGAAGCCAATCCTAGTCCGATGTTCAGACATTTTGAGCGTCAGACTGGTTTTCCGATTACACAAAAATTAGTCAATCTATTAATGCTTTAACTGGGAGTTAAGAGGCGATCGTAATTTTGCCAATCATCCCCGCCTCTGTATGTCCGGCTACCGTACAGCGCAGGTTGTAGGTTCCCGATTTCATCGGTACAAACACCCATTCTGCCATAGCGCCCGGTTTAAGTTCCAATTCGTGAATCGCTCCTTTAATTTCCACTTTCCCAGCTTCAACTTTTTGAGTCCAACTCGCATCAGCAAAGTTTTTAGCAGTAAAATAATGTTTCTGCGAACTGGGATTCTTTAGCACTAATTTATAGCGCTTTCCCGATTCAAATTCTAGCAAATTGGGCAAGAATTTAAGTTCCCCAGCTTCGTTACCCAAACTAACAGTAATTTCGGTGACAGGTTGGCGAGACAAATCACCGGCAGCACTAGCAATTGCCGCCGGCATCAAGATTATGCTCAAACATAAAATTAGTCCCAAAATAACTTTTAGAGCGTGTTGTAACCGCTGGCAGCCGTAGAATTTGCCTAATTGCCAACCGAGTAAATAGATCATGGCTGTTCTGACTACTGTTAACTATTAACTGACGACTGACTAATAACGACTGACTACTGACTAAGCTGTTGTGCATTTAAGTTTTATGTTGAGGGCGGGCTTTCCGGCCCAACCCCTACTCCCCACAAGAAGGAAAAATTATTTTACCATGCAATTTAAATGCGTATTAGCTTACTGACTACTGACTAATGACTAATGACTACTGACTACTGACTTAATTCGATCGCCAAACTTCATCCCAAGGCCCGCCCCCAACTTCCAAACCCGATAAAGAACTTTGAGCCTCTAAGATAATTCTAGAACGCTGCTTGCCATTTTTTTCCACATTTCCCCCCAACAACTCTCGCAGTTGCAAGTGCAATTCGCCGTGTGTCGTATCCCGGCAGCAAAAAGCCAGACCTTTTTCTGTAGGAGCTCGCAGATAAGTACCAGGACTGTTTGTAGTGGCAATTAACTCAACTTCAAACTGACTGTTTCTCGCCTGCATTTTCCAGCTTCCCCAAGGTTCAATAGTCCAACTAACTTGTGAATTCCAAGGCACAAATTCGTAAAATTTGCCTCGGTAATGCAGACAAATCATTGCTACAGATTCCATCCACCACAGCACGCCCCGGTTGCCGCCGCCAGCAGTTAAAGCTAAATCGCTTTCGCCTTGAAAACAATTGCAATTAACCCAAAACCACTTTTGCGGAAAAGCACCGCCCCAGTTTTTTTCGCTGTAAGCAGGAGCATCTTTAAATTCGTAGCGTTTGTCATTCCAATCGATCCAGCCCGTGGCTAAACCGTGAGCCATTAAAATTTGCCATCCAGGCTCAAATATGGGTAGAAAAGATACAATTCCCGCCGTGGATTTCTGGATTTCCTCAGAGTTTCCCCAGCCATAAATAGGTTTAATTTCGTACTGCCAAAAACAGTTGCTGCCACTTCCCGGATCGTGCAGATAACCTTGATTCCAAGTAGCAGTAGCTTGATAGCCTTCTTCGACGCGGCTGTCGAATACTTGCGGTTCTAAATATTGGGGTTTAATTTGTAAATCTGTTCGCCCCCAATGTCCGAAAGCCAAGCCTTCTCGGTGCGCCCAAAACTTATTTACATCGGGCAAGGTGCGGCACAAATAGCTATCTTCCGGGCCGAGAATTTGAGCTGCACCGCCACTGTAAGGTTGACCGCCTCTGGGGTCTTCGATGGAATACATGAATGCAAAGGATTGTCCGTGAATCGGTAATGTTATTCGGTAGTACCAGCCTTCAAAAAAGCGCCGGGAACTGCCGTCCCAGTGGTATCCGCTGTGGGGAGTTTCAATAGTTTTGAGTTTTGAGAGTGAATTTGACATAGAATTACCAATAGCAGAAAGAAGAGTCATTAGTCAGTAGTCATTAGTCAGTAGTCATTAGTTAACGGTTAACAGTCAACAGTCAACAGTCAACGGTTAACAATGCCCTGTTTGGCCCATGCCCTGTTTGGCCTGTTTGGCCCATGCCTCATGACTAATGACTAATATGATAGGTTATTAATTATGTCTTTAGCACTTTGGCGATCGCCCTTAGCTCGCGCGCTCCACCGCAACCGCAGTCTTGCTTTTGCCCGCTACTTGCAACTAGCAACGGTTCGGGCTACCGGGCGACCGGCTAACCGCACTGTGGTGTTTCGTGGCTTTTTAGCAGATACTAATCAGTTAAAGTTTATTACAGATATTCGCAGTCAAAAGGCAGAGGAGATTAATCTCTATCCTTGGGGGGAAATTTGCTGGTATTTCCCGAAAACTCGCGAACAATTTCGGATTGCTGGAAAGCTAGTTTTGGTAGGGGAAGATTATCCAGAAGCCCAGTTGTGCTTATCGCGGTGCACAACTTGGCAGGAGCTTTCTGAGGCGGCTAGATCGCAGTTCGCTTGGCCGCATCCGGGGGATGACAAAGCCGAGGCTAGTGCTTTTGATTCTGCTTCCCCAAATGCGATCGAGCCGCTGCCTAATTTTTGCTTGCTGTTGTTGGAACCGGAAACGGTGGATTTGTTGGAGTTGCGGGGGGAACCGCAAAACCGATCGCTTTATCGGCGCGACGGGGAGGGAAATTGGTCGGTGCGCGAGGTCAATCCTTGAAAAAGAAGTCAGTAGTCATTAGTCAGTAGTCATTAGTTAACAGTTAACATTCACCAATGCCTTATGCCCAATTCCCTATGCCCTATGCCCTATGGCCTATGCCCAATTCAAATTTTAGATGCCGCTGCCGTCGAAAAATTCTTGAATTGCTTTATCTTTTAACTTGCAGCTAGGGGTTGTAAGTAGCTGTGTTTTTTCGGCTACGGCTACATTGCTGGCTTGGTTTAAAGCTTCTGATACTGAGTGGAAATTGTGGGAATTGGCAACAGAAGTTAAGGAGACAGATGCTTGAGGAACCAAACTTTTTACTTGCTGTTCGAGGGACTCGATACGATCGAGCAAAGAGCGAATTACTACAGCTTCCGAATCCGGCAAACTG
Source organism: Microcoleus sp. BR0-C5 (assembly GCF_036705045.1). Classification (NCBI taxonomy): domain Bacteria; kingdom Bacillati; phylum Cyanobacteriota; class Cyanophyceae; order Oscillatoriales; family Microcoleaceae; genus Microcoleus; species Microcoleus sp. BR0-C5. The sequence continues at coordinate 22,088 of NZ_JAUBTR010000037.1, read as the reverse complement.
CCGTGTTCTAGGGGATTGACGCGCACTCCCGATCGATAGACGATGCGGCCGGGAATCCCTACCACTGTGCAGTCAGATGGTACGTCGCGGAGCACGACGGAACCGGCGCCGATGCGGACGTTATTGCCAATTTGCAGATTGCCGAGTACCTTGGCGCCGGCACCTACAACTACATTTTCGCCGACGGTAGGGTGACGCTTCCCGCTTTGTTTGCCAGTACCGCCAAGGGTGACACCTTGGTAAATGAGGGCAAAATCGCCGATAATCGCTGTTTCGCCGATCACAACCCCCATACCGTGGTCGATGAAGACGCTTTTGCCGATGGTTGCCCCTGGGTGGATTTCAATTCCGGTCAAAAAGCGAGCAATGTGGGAAATCAAGCGGGGGATGAAGGGAAGTCCCAACACATAAAGCCAGTGTGCGAGGCGGTGCAGCACTAGGGCCTGAAGACCGGGGTAGCAAAACAAAACTTCCAGCCAGTTGCGAGCGGCAGGGTCGCGATCGAAAATTATACTGAAGTCAGCTCTAAGAGTCTTTAGCACTTTCGGAGTTACCTATTTTTGTTAAACACGCCACTTTCGATTTTACATTTTACTGGATGGCGGAAGTGAGCGGTCGATCGGGAGGGGGGAGAGAGGGGGTAGAATTTGACGACATTTTATTGTCACCATCCAACAGCGCCGCTGCGTTCTATTCCTGTACTGAGATTGTATAGTTAGACTTGACTCCAGGTTCGAGAGTACCTACCCAAATCCTGTAAGATCCTGCTTGCCAGTCTGAATCAAGTATGCCAGCATCTTTATTCTGACCTATATCGTCTCCGCAGCGCACCGCATTACCGGGGCCTTGTACGAGTAAGGTTGTGTCCTTTCCTCCGCTGTTGATTTGGAGTGTGAGTTTTGAAAAGTTTTGCTGCAAAACTATGATGTGGTCGGGAGTTGGGGTGGCAAAACCCAAACATTTGTTTTTGTGGCGATCGGCGTTGGCTATGGCAGATAGAGAGTACGATCCGCCTGTGGAACCTCTCAAAACTGCTGTTGGGGCTGCAAAACCTCGCGATAAAGTTAAAGTGCCGAAATTGGCTGTTTCTGCTAAAACTGGTAGGGCTGCGATCGCCGCGATCACACCCAAGAGCGCACCGTTTTTGAAATTGGCTCCCTGATTAAACAACATGGCAATACTCCAGGCGTCACAACTTAACATCACAATTCAGAATTTACCCATCGCAGCCCCTAGCATCCAAACTGTGGAGGAAGAATAATTTTTTTTAAATTAGTTCAAAACCTCCTGGCTTCTCTTCCTTATGTCTATCAGGACAATCCCTGTACGATCGCGCTCGCTTGTGCCACTCGGATTTCTGCCACAGGCGATCGACTCATATCCGAAATTGTACGGTGTCAAGATGATAAATTTGATACTCCTAGCCTTGCTGTTGGCGATCAGTTCCCTATTGACACAGGCCTTGGTATTGTTACCTATAGGTCTATCTGGCTGGCTCCACCTCCCTAATTGGCTGAGCCTGACCTTGATTTTTCTGGCTATTTCTTGGTGCTTGGGGGATTAGTGAGCAGCCAACACTCAGCATTCATGAGTGATGAGTTATTAATGATTAGTCAAAAGTTAATTATCCATTCCGCTTCCCCCAAGGGTCAAGGCCCGATCGGCCCCGGTTTGATGATGTATACTTCACAATTGACAATTCAAGAATCTAAAATCTAGGATTTGACATCTACCTATAGAATGATGCAACGACAAGTTTATTCGATCTCAGGATTTCACTCTTCTGACAAAAGCCTGGGGGAAACTCCTAAAAAACAGGATCGTCCGATACATCGGGCGATCGTGTTAATGCTGGTGGCAACAGGTTTGCTAGGCCTGCACGCTAGTCGGCTGGTGGAATTGCAACTGATACAAGGGAAGCAAAACCGGGAAAGAGCCGAAAACAATCGCGTTCGCCTAGTGCCCATGCCGGCGAATCGCGGACATATTGTCGATCGCCAAGGCAAGTTGCTAGCGGCAAACAATTTAGCTCGATCGGTATATTTGTGGCCGAAAGAACAAACGCCGGAACAGTGGAAAGCGACAGCAGAAAAGTTGAGTCCGCTGGTTAAAATCCCGGTCGAAGAAATTTTAAAAAAAATAAAAGAGGTCGATCCTCAATCCTATAGACCGGTGCGGCTCAAGCAAGCAATGCCGCCAGAGGTGTTTGTGCCACTAGCAGAAGAGGTGGGACAAATGCGGGGAGTGGAAGTGCGGCCAGAAGCGAACCGCTACTATCCCGAAGGCAGTTTGGCGGCTCACGTGATCGGATATATTGGCGAAGCTACGGCAGCAGACTTGGAAGCTCATCCGGAATACCCGATGGGGATGATTGTCGGTCAGATGGGCATAGAAGCGAGTTCTAACCAGAAGATTGCCGGAGTTTGGGGCGATCGACTGATCGAGGTAAATGCCCAAAATCAAGAATTGCGGCTGATGGGAGAGACACCGCCCAAACCCGGTGAGGCGGTGCAGCTAACCATAGACTTGTCCATGCAAAAAGCAGCCGAAAAAGCCCTGGGGCAGCGCCGGGGAGCAGTAGTGGCGCTGGATGTCAAAACCGGGGCGGTATTAGTTATGGCCAGCCACCCGACTTTTGACCCCAATCTGTTTACGCGAAAAATCACTAAGGATGAGTGGAAAACTCTTCAAGATCCGCAAAATCCATTTTTGAATCGGGCCATGCAAGGCTATCCCCCCGGCAGCACCTTTAAAATTGTGACTTCCGTCGCGGGCCTGGAGTCGGGCAAATTTTCGCCGGACTCAATTCTCGGTACTTCGTCTTACATTACTGTGGGGGGAATTGATTTTAACGAACACAGCGGCGGTTACGGCGACATCGGCTTTCGGGATGCTTTGGCTTTCAGCAGCAATACATTTTTTTATCAAGTGGGGATTAGTACCGGGCCTGAGCAAATTTCTAAGTGGGGACACCGCCTGGGAATTGGCAAGGATACGGATTTGAATCTTTTGGGGCTAGGCGGCGGCGATCACGGTCAAATCCCGACGCCGGAGGAGAAGGAGAAACTTTATAAAGAACCTTGGTATGCGGGTGATACGGTAACGATGTCGATCGGTCAGGGGTTGGTGTTGGTGACTCCTTTGGAGGCGGCGGTGATGGTGAGTTCGATCGCTAATGGGGGTTATCGGGTGAAGCCTCATCTGTTGACTTCTATGACCGATACAGCGGAGACTCAACGGGTACATACGGGGATGAAACCTTCAACAATTCAGGTGGTTAAGGAAGGACTGATCGCGGTGGTTGCCCAGGGTACGGGACAGGGGATGAATGACGGTACGATTCCGCTGACGGCGGGCAAAACAGGGACTTCGGAGGTCATTGGACAGGAGGATCACTCTTTGTATGTCGCCTTCGGGCCCGCTGACAAGCCGGAAATTGCGATCGCCGTGATTGTGGAAAATGGCGGTTATGGTTCTGTTGCCGCGGCCCCGATCGCGAAAGAGGTGTTTCAAGCTTATTTTGGGCAACAGAAAAAGGTGAAGCAGTCAGTAGTTATTAGTCCTTAGTCCTTAGTCAGTAGTCAGTAGTCCTTAGTTATTGGGAATTGGGAATTGGGAATTGGGAATTGGGAATTGGGCATAGTTTCTTGTTTTTCATTCTGACTAATGACTACTGACTAATGACTAAGTATGTCGGCATAAAAAAACAAAAGTAAGTAAAGAAATGTTAAGAGCGGGAACGGGAACTAAATTTAAAGCGATTAGTTGTATAATCTCCTCGTTCTCCTCTAGCTTCAATTCCATCAATTACTGCGTAGGCAAGATCTAGTTCGTCTTCAAACATTTTTCCTACCAGTTCATGATTTTTAAGTTGTTGCCATTCCCGTTCAATTTTGTTCATTTCTGAGCAGTATTCTGGTAAAAAGAAAATATACAAGCCCTGGCTTTCCCACTGGGGCCATTTTTGTTGGACATCTAGGGATTTGTGTATGGGGCCGTTATCTTGAATTATCACTCTTATCCGTCCAGTTGATTTCATTTCTAATTCAGCTTGTTGAGCTTCATTTTCCATGATTTTGATATATGATTCGCTACTGAAACGGACAATAACCAAGCCATACGAGAAACTGATACACGGCTGTAGCAATCCTAAAATACTCAATCTTCGCCCCCTTCGTTTTGTTTGCTCTAACCGTTTTTGCGCTCCAATTGGGTAATATGTATATCCATTGGAACTCCACAAACAAAAACCTGATTCATCCAGGTATTTCAGATCGATTTCTCCCGCCGATGCTGCCAATTCCAACATATCTTGATCTGCCTGCTTGAGCGAGCGTCGTAATGGGTCTTGCTTCTGTTTATGACTGGCTCGCGCTCGTTTCCAAATAATCTTTTTTTTTTGAGAATTCGTCTTAATCTGTCCGGGCTTAATTTGACCCCGCGTTCTTGTTCTAATTTTGGGGCAAGTTGACGACTATTATACAGCGGATTCCAGGTTTATGCAGTACAGTAGCAGCAGTTTGTAAACCAGTTTTTAAAGTGCTGTGGATTAACCCGCGTCAAGCGCAGTAGCTAGTAAAATGTCAACCATCTTGGTAGTAGTGGGCGAAAACTTACGTAAAAAAGATTTGAGTTGTGACCACCATAATTCGATCGGATTAAAGTCAGGAGAATAGGGTGATAAATTCAGAATACTGGCACCAGCCGCTTGAATCAATGGTTCAATCACCGACAACTTATGGGCTGGTAGATTATCCATGATAAGGACTGCACCTTCCCATAAGTTTGGCACTAAGCACTGTTCTATAAAAACTTTAAATGCCTGACTATCCATCGACCCATTCAGCGTCATTAATCCTACTACTTTTTTTAAACTAATTGCTCCAATAACTGTTACTTTTGCACCCCGATAAAATGGTTTTAAATCATACACTCTACTACCACGTCTTGAACGTGCGTGGGTTCGTGTCAACCCCAATAAAACGCCCATTTCATCCAAAAAAACCAGGTTGTTTGGGTCGATATTTTTCACTTTCTCCCAATACTCACACCTCAAAATTTGCACTCGCTCGGTGGCAGCTTGACTGCTACGTATAGTCTTTTTTTTCGCGTCATATTGTGTTTTTTTAATTCGCGACACATCCTACGCTTAACTGACTGATTGCTGATAGCTATCTAGCCAATATTCACAATATTCTGATAAGGTACTATCAGGATGTTTTTCCACCATCTCGCTCAATTTAGTTGTGAACGAGTGCAAAACACTTTTCAGGCTTCCCCCCGTTTTTTTTGGTTGAACGTGGCCAGTTATTTTTTTTTTTTTAATTTTTTGCACAAACGCTTTACTCACATCAAAACGTTGGGCTACTTTCCTGACTGATGTATCACCTTGTTCATAGGTTTTAACTATTTTTTCACGAAACTCGATCGAATAAGCTTTCATTTTTTATGCTGATATACTGAATTTAGTGTACCACACATACATGGAATCTGCTGTATCTGCGTGGTTCATTGATGAGACATTCTTCTAGATGAACAATATCTGATTCTTTCCATGTTTGTTTTACCCCTCTGCCTCTGGTTGACCATAATCCTACCAAACCCATTTTTAGCCACCGATGAATTACTTCTCTAATTGTTGGCTCGCTACAATTAAAATGAGCTGCAATCTCCTCTATCTACCACCCCTGGGAGTTTAGTCTAAGAATTTGCGCTCGATCTTTTACTTTCTGAGAGACTGTTGTTGCTGTTCTCAATTCAAATAGTGTTCTGTCTTCTTCTTGGTTGAGAAATACTCTTAAACGAGCGCCCATATTTGTTGGTTTTGTAAATTTAATTCGATTTTTTACTTATCTTAACATACTTTGGTTTTTTTACACCTACCTACTTAATGACTTCTAACTAATTGAGCCGCATAAATATTGTAGCTTTGCGAATTCCTGTTATTTCTCCCGTACTTGTGACAGTGAGCGATCGCAAGTGGTCGAACAAAGGTCTTGCCGAAAGTTCAATTAACCTCAACAGCGGGATTTGTTTTTCCCAAATTGCCCTGCTGGAGGGCCAGTCTAAATAAAAATAGCCGTCGTTAGATGGCGGTAGCGGTTCAATGCTGGTTTGAAAGTCTTGATTGGCAACTAAAGAGCCTGTTTCTGCTGCTTCTAGTGCTGCGTCCATTGCTTCTACTGAAGTGGTGAAAATTTCGTATTTGCCGACGGTGGCTCGGATTCCTTTTGCCTCGGTTTCGATCGCACTTTTTCTATTATTTTCTCTCCCATAATTGGGGTTCGTTGTCAACTGCGTCCAAGCGGTAATTTTCTGGTTTCTGAGAGTGAAGCTGCCGATGCTGTATTCTTTGCTGCGGGCAATTTCATCGAGTTTGTCGATCGCCTTTTGGGAATCGGCAGAGTTTTCGGCGGCAAAAATCCAGTCGGCACCATTTGACGAATTCGGAAGCACTGCTAAAGCGTATTCTCCTTGTACCCAGTCAAATATATCCTGCGGCAGGTTGACGCCCCAAAGTTGCTGAATATCTCCCAGGGTGCGATCGACTAATTTTGAGACTTCTGGATTAGTAGAAACCGCAGATGACAAATCAGTCCAAAAATTCCTTAAATCGGTGCTGGCGACCGCGAAAGGACTCGCTGAGGGAATGTATTGCAAGGCTTGCACTGGTTCGGAAAGCGTTGGAGAAGCTGTGTTTTCTCGCGATGTCACTAAAGCAGTTTGAGCGAGCAATCCCCGTCGGTTGACTCCGACAGCAACTGCGAGGGAATTAAGAGAAACTTGGGGATTTTGCTCGGTTGCTGATTGCGGGAGATTGACAAATGCTAAAGCGATTCTGCCTTGAGTTAGCTGCTGCAAAGCTTTTTGATATTCCGGGGTATTGTTGAGATTTAGAGTGGCTGATTCAACGTTATTAATTGCATCTCGAATCACAATCGGGCTATTGGAAAATAAAACAAAATTTTGGTTCTCCCCAGAATTAAAATTACCGCCGATGGCTGCTGTTGCGAAGCTGGATTGCAACTTGGAAGTCGGCAGAGAAAACGGGTTAAAAGGCGAAAGCGAAGCAGATTTTTTCTGGGATATTGGTGCTTGTTTATAATTAATTTTCACGCCTTTATATATTTCCGACTGCACTGTTTTATCGCCACGAGATTGTTGGCGCCAGTAGGAGTCGATAAATTTTTGGCTGCGATCGACCTTTTGGGAAGAAACGGCCAGCAAAAACCCGGCTTGTTGGCCGTTGCTGCTGTCGCCATCGAAATCGGGCGTTGTGACGGCGAGGGTAATTTCGTCACCTATCCAAGGTTGGATATCTCGACTGTAATCGAGGCCTGTATTGGCGAGGAGGCTTTTTTTTATTTGCTCAAATTCAGCGTGCGATCGACTTCTTTCTTCGGGAGTGGCAAAAACTTGTCGCAATGCTTCGAGGCGATCGGGATTTACCAGCATTGAAGCTAACAAAGGTGCTTGTTTCGAGACAAACACAGCCGCAGCAGGAGTAGTTGTCGGCCCGCCAGCGAGCAAATTCAGGGGAGTTTGAGTTGTCAGCCAGTAAAAACCACCGGCACTCAAGCCTAAGAGTGCCAAGACGCCAGCAATGAGGAAAGAAAAGAACGATCGCAATTTCATCGGCAAATGACAAATTACCACAGTCTCTGATTATACACCCAGAACCCGGACTTGTTTCAAAAGCAGAAGTTATCGCTACATTGTTAGTTTTTAAGTAGATCGATCTGACAATCTAGCCATCAGATTTTCCAGGGATAATTGAGGCAATTCTGACAACAGTAATGATAAGTTTTCTGGGGATAATCCGAGCAAATTGGGGATGAGAGTAACCGGGAGTTCTGCTGATGGTGCTGAAGCGCTGAAGCGGTTGTTTAAAACACTTGCTGCTAGTACATTTTGGACTGGTTGGCGATCGGTTTGGGCGATCGGCAGCATAGACAATTGCACTAACAACCTCGTAAACTCGGCAGTAGGGAGAGCCGATACCGGGCGCAAAAAGGTGACAGTTAGCGGGTCTAATTCCCCAAATCTGACCTGCAAGAAACTCTCTAAAATCAACCGCTGTCCTTGTTCTCTTCCTTGTTCAATTCCTTGTTCTCTTCCTTGCTCAATACCTTGTACAATACCTTGTACAAGACCTTGTTCTCGTGCTTCTTGTAACTTTTGTTGAAAAAGGGGTACGATCGCCATAACTAACTCCTGATCTTCATCATCCATTGTGGGATTAGTTGGTGTATTCGCTTGCAAATTTTCCTGCAAGATGTAAAGTAATTGTAGCGCATTAGCTCGAATTGAAGCATCAATGGGAAATGCAGTTAATTCCGCGATCGCCCCTTGCTGCACCCGGCCCCTACCCAGCATCCGCAACCACATAGTCTCTGGAGTCCTCGCTAGCTGGTGAATAGCGATTAAGCCAACTCTCCAAACCTCCGATAAAAAATACACTCCTCTCCCCCAGCCCTCCGACTCTTCAGGAGTCCGAAAACCAAAACTGCTTAATAAAGCTTCCGAAGCAGTAGGAGTGAGAATCCACAACATCGGTAATTGTCTTTCCTCAAAACGTTGATCTTGTCGATTAGCGCGCCGCCCCAGTTCTGCCCTACTATTTAATAACTTAACGACACAGCTAAAAATTCCCTCAGCAGTCACAGGATTGCGAAACGGTTCAATTATCGCCGCCGTTGCAGCCATTTTAAGCTGTTTTACATTTAAACTGTGTGTCAAAAATCCATAAAACTCTTGTGGGACGGGCTTCTAGCCTGTCCCGAATTTTAAATTTAAATGCGTAACAGCTTACCTAACAAACCTAAACTTTGGACATATTCGCCCTCAAAAGAAGTGGGTTGAAACCAAACATCAATTTCTCTAACTTCAGCAGTGACATTTTTGCTCGTTTCTACTTCTCCAAGAGGCGACAATAACTCTTGCAGGTATTCTTTTGCAAACTGATCGTGGGGAAACTTAGTCATCGGATTTTAGATTTTAGATTTTAGATTTTAGAAGCAGGTTGTCTACCACGGCACTCCTCGCGCATCGGAAAAATCGGCATCTAGAACTGCCCCCGGATCGAATACAGCATCAGTTAAATCAGCTTTTCTAAACGACGTTATCGATAATTTTTCTATTTCTTCAACAGCGATAAAAAAGCCGATCGCAGTTAACCCCAGAATTACCCCAGAAACCAAAAATAAGACAATTCCCCTAAGAGTATCTCCGCCCAAAAATGTCACAATACCGCTAGCGCCGATCGCAGCAGCAGCCCCAGCCACAGCCCCCGCCACAATCCCAGCCTCGCACCGAGTCGCAGCAATCGCCGTCGCAGCGGTTCCAGCCACAGCCACAGCCCCCGCATCCGCCCCGGCAATCAGTCCAGTCAAAGCCCCAGCCGTCGTCACTGTCACCGCTGTCACCCCAGCCCTAGCAATCAAATTTCTCACCCGCCTGCGGCTTTGTCCGGTTCTGACACCCTGAAAATTTGCCCCCCTCAAAATCGCCCCGGTGAAATTGCAGCCTCGAATGTCGCAACCGCTGAAATTCGCCCCTGACAAGTCAAGCCCTTTAAAAGAACGGTTCCGCAAGTTTTGGTTAGCAAAATTGAGATTTCGAGGTAAAGTCATTCGATTTTAGATTTTAGATTTTAGATTTTAGATTAACCAAGCAAATGCCTGGGATTTTAGATTTTAGATTATAGATTTTAGATTAAGCAACCGCAGGGCATTTAAAATAAAGCCTGTGGTTTATAACGAGTTTCCATGTCTCCCATCTCCGAATCCCCATTTTCCCCCGAACAAATTGCCGGTGAAAGACTCACACCTGAAGAATATGAAGAAATCGTTCAGCGTCTTGGCCGCCATCCTAATAAAGCTGAATTGGGAATGTTCGGCGTCATGTGGAGCGAACACTGCTGTTACAAAAATTCGCGGCCACTATTAAAACAGTTTCCCACAGAGGGCGATCGAATTCTCGTCGGGCCCGGAGAAAATGCCGGCGTCGTAGACTTGGGATACGGCTTGCAACTCGCCTTCAAAATTGAATCCCACAACCACCCGTCAGCAGTCGAACCTTTCCAAGGTGCAGCAACCGGTGTCGGCGGGATTCTCCGCGATATCTTCACAATGGGTGCACGCCCGATCGCACTTTTGAATTCCCTGCGTTTTGGCAACTTAGACGATGCTAAAACTCAGAGATTGTTCAAAGGCGTAGTATCGGGAATTTCCCATTATGGAAATTGCATCGGCGTGCCCACAGTTGGCGGCGAAGTTTACTTCGATCCTGCTTATTCCGGCAACCCCTTAGTTAACGTCATGGCCTTGGGTTTAATGGAAACTCAAGAAATCGTAAAATCCGGGGCATCCGGCATCGGAAATCCCGTGCTTTATGTCGGTTCAACTACCGGGCGAGATGGCATGGGAGGAGCAAGTTTTGCCAGTGCAGAATTGACAGACAAATCAATGGACGATCGCCCCGCAGTCCAAGTAGGAGATCCATTTTTAGAAAAATCATTAATTGAAGCTTGTTTAGAAGCATTCAAAACCGGCGCAGTCGTCGCCGCCCAAGATATGGGTGCGGCCGGAATCACCTGTTCGACATCAGAAATGGCAGCCAAAGGCGGCGTCGGCATTGAATTCGATTTAGACAAAGTTCCCGTTCGAGAAAGCGGCATGATTCCCTACGAATACCTCCTTTCGGAATCCCAAGAACGGATGTTGTTTGTTGCCCAAAAAGGACGGGAACAGGAATTAATCGATATTTTCCACAGATGGGGATTGCACGCAGTAGTAGCGGGGACAGTGATTGAAGAGCCGATCGTCCGAATTCTATTTAAAGGCGAAATCGCTGCCGAAATTACCGCGACTGCTTTGGCAGATAACACGCCAATTTATCACCGAGAACTATTGACAGAACCGCCAGAATATGCTAAAAAAGCATGGGAATGGACGGCGGATTCGCTGCCACAATCCACAGTTACAGGTATCGAAATTAACGGCAATTTCCAAACTTGGAATCAGATTTTGCTGACGCTTTTAGATACTCCCACCATCGCTTCTAAACGCTGGGTTTATCGCCAATACGACCATCAAGTGCAAAACAATACTGTTGTTTTACCGGGAGGCGCTGATGCTGCGGTTGTCAGATTGCGTCCGCTAGAACCTTGCCAATCTTCCCTTGCTGAAGGGGTAGAAGTACACCCCCTTGCTAAGGGGGATCTACTGAGAGAAAATGCTGTTTCTCTAGCTTCCGAAAGCAAACAGGAAGAAGAAGTAATTCCTCTATTTACAAAGGCACAAGGTAGGGAAACTCCAAAAATTTCTCCCCCCCTTAGCAAGAAGGAAGCGCCCCTGGGGATGATTCCTGGAGTTGCTGCAACGGTTGATTGCAATTCTCGTTATGTTTATCTCGATCCTTATGAAGGTGCAAAAGCAGTCGTAGCGGAAGCAGCGAGAAATTTAAGTTGTGTGGGTGCTGAACCTCTGGCAGTTACTGATAATTTGAATTTTGGCAGTCCCGAAAAGCCGATCGGATATTGGCAGTTAGCGTCAGCTTGTCGCGGGATTGCTGATGCTTGTCGGGAGTTGGGAACGCCTGTGACTGGCGGCAATGTTTCTCTTTACAATGAAACGGTTGATGCTGAGGGAAATCCTCAACCAATTTATCCGACTCCGGTAATCGGAATGGTGGGGTTAATTCCCGATTTGAGCAAGCTTGCTGGCCAAGCTTGGCTAAAGAAAGGTGATTTAATTTATGTGCTGGGAATTGGTGAATCATCCCAAAACTCAGAAGTTTCATCTGAAAGCTCAAAAATCGAAACTTCTCCTACTCTCGGAGGTTCGGAATATTTAGCGGCAATTCACGGGATTGTAGCTGGGAAACCGCCAAGGATAGATTTTGAGTTAGAAAGAAAAGTGCAATCGGTTTGTCGCGATGGAATTCGGCAAGGTTGGGTATGTTCGGCCCATGATTGTGCGGAAGGTGGAATTGCGATCGCCCTCGCGGAATCCTGTATTTCTGCTAAAATGGGTGCAGAAATCCATCTTAGTTTCAATTCGGCAAATGTCGGCCGCTGGGATGAAATTTTGTTTGGTGAAATGGGCAACTGCATTGTAGTTTCAGTCGCACCGAAAAATCAAGGAATTTGGGAGTCTTACCTGCAAGAACATTTGACTAAAATGTGGCAGAAAATTGGTTTAGTTGGCGCTGCTGAATCACCTTTGCGGGTTGTGAGTGCTGATAATCAAGTGTTAATTGAGGTGGCGATGGGTGAGATGGGCGATCGGTTCTATAATGCGATCGAGCGTCGGATTGCATCTGTCTAATTAGCCGTAGGGTGCGTCGCATCGACAATCTGCAAATAAAAGCGACAATTTCACAGCGACGCACCACACAATAGTAAGGTGCGTCGCATTAAAAATCTGCAAATTGCCTAGAAAATTTCACAGCGACGCACCCTACAAATTAGGCTAATTTTTTCAATCGCCCTATCAATCGTCGATTCAATCGCCCAGTCAATCTATACAATATAAACAATATCATTCCTAAAATAAATGATTTGCTGTATCAATCCCAACTGCGAAAAGCCTGACAACCCCGACGGACAAACATATTGCATCAGTTGTGGCGTTAAACTCGTCCCCATCCTGCGATGGCGTTACCGCACGATCAAACTCCTCGGTCAAGGTGGCTTCGGCAGAACTTATTTAGCAGAAGATATTGATAGACTAAATCAACGCTGTGTCGTTAAACAATTAGCACCAAATTTCCAGGGGACTTGGGAGAGTAGCAAAGCGAGAGAATTATTTCAGCAAGAAGCCAGACAACTGCAACAGCTAGGACAACATCCCCAAATTCCCTCCCTAGATGCCTGTTTTGAAGAAGAAAACTATTTGTATCTCGTACAGCAGTTTGTCGATGGAGATAATTTGTTAAAGCTTTTGCAAAATCAGGGAATTTGGCAAGAAAGCCAAGTTAAGCAACTATTACTCGAACTTTTACCTGTTCTCAAGTTTATTCACGAACCAAAAATCATTCATCGAGATATCAAGCCTGAGAATATTATGCGCCGTCGCAGCGACGGTTTGTTAGTCCTTATTGACTTCGGAGTTTCTAAACAGTTGTCGGGAACAGTGATGTCGAGACAGGGAACAAAAATTGGTACGCCTGGTTATGTACCGCTTGAACAAATGCAAGGAGGTGAAGCTTATCCAGCCAGCGATTTGTTTAGCTTGGGGGCGACGGCTTTTCATCTACTGACAGGAGTACATCCTGATGGTTTGTGGACGGAACACGGTTATAGCTGGACTGGAAATTGGCAGCAACATTTGAAAAGTCCCATAGACAAGGGATTGGAATTGATTTTATCTAAGTTGTTGGCCAAAGATATCCAGCAGCGCTATCAATCAGCAGAGCAAGTTTTAAGAGATTTTCAAGGTCAGTCAACACCAAATTTTATACAGACTTTAAAAAGGTTTGACTGTGACACGGTGACAGTTGATGTGCGGGGTAATATAAGTAGCCGTCAACGCCGTGAAGCACAATTTTTTAGTGAAAATTTAGGTGGCGGTGCAACCTTAGACATGGTAGCAATTCCTGGTGGTCGTTTCGTGATGGGTTCTCCCAATACGGAAGCAGGGCGAAGTAACAATGAAGGGCCGCAGCGTACTGTTAATATCTCTCCTTTTTTTATGGGTAAATATCCCATTACTCAAGAACAGTGGGAAGTAGTGATGGGGAATAACCCTTCTGAGATCAAAGGTTTGAAACGTCCTGTAGAACAAGTAAGCTGGAATAATGCTCTGGAGTTCTGTCAGAAAATTTCTCAAAAAACCGGCAAGATTTATCGCTTACCTTCGGAAGCCGAATGGGAATATGCTTCTCGCGCCGGAACTACAACGCCTTTCTATTTTGGCGAAACAATTACCCCGGATTTAGTTAATTATGATGGCAATTATCCCTACGGTGCTGCGCCGAAGGGATTTTACCGCAAACAAACAACGGATGTGGGGAGTTTTCCGCCGAATCCGTTTGGTTTGTATGATATGCACGGGAATGTTTGGGAATGGTGCAGCGATAAATGGCATGGTAATTATAACGGCGCACCGACTGATGGAAGTTCTTGGGAAACTGGAACAGATAATAACCGAGTGCAGCGTGCTGGTGCCTGGAACTGCAATACGGTCTATTGCCGTAGTGCCTATCGTGCCAGGAATTGGGCGATCCATCGCAGCAGGCACCTCGGTTTTCGTGTGGCGGTAGCTTCGGTTTCTTCCTCGTCCTAGTTTCCGCGTAGTAGTGGTAGGGTGCGTCGCATCAAAAATCTGTAAGGAAGATCGACAATTTCACAGCGACGCACCACACAATAGTAAGGTGCGTCGCATTAAAAATCTGCAAATTGCCTAGAAAATTTCACAGCGACGCACCCTACAAATTAGGCTAATTTTTTCAATCGCCCTATCAATCGTCGATTCAATCGCCCAGTCAATCTATACAATATAAACAATATCATTCCTAAAACAAATGATTTGCTGTATCAATCCCGACTGCCCCAATCCTCACAACCCCGACGGGCAAACATATTGCATCAGTTGTGGCGTGGAACTCGTACCCATCCTGCGAAATCGTTTCCGCATGATCAAACTCCTCGGTCAAGGTGGCTTCGGCAGAACCTATTTAGCAGAAGATATCGATCGACTAAATCAACCCTGTGTGGTTAAACAATTAGCACCCGATGTCCAGGGAACTTGGGCGATTAACAAAGCGGTAGAATTATTTCAGCTAGAAGCTAGACAACTGCAACAGCTAGGACAACATCCCCAAATTCCATCACTAGATGCCTATTTTGAAGACAACAAATATTTGTATCTCGTACAACAGTTTGTGGATGGGGATAATTTGTTGACGCTTTTCCAAAATCAGGGAATTTGGCAAGAAAACCAAATTAAGCAACTATTACTCGAACTTCTACCTGTTCTCAAGTTTATTCACGAACAAAAAATTGTTCACCGAGATATCAAGCCTGAGAATATTATGCGCCGTCGCAGCGACGGTGTGTTAATGCTGATTGATTTCGGAGTTTCCAAACAGTTGTCTGGAACAGTGATTTCGAGACAGGGAACGCAAATTGGTTCGCATGGTTATGCACCGCTTGAACAAATGCAAGGCGGTGAAGCTTATGCAGCAAGCGATTTGTTTAGCTTGGGGGCAACGGCTTTTCATCTACTGACGGGGGTACATCCTTATGGTTTGTGGACGGAACACGGTTATAGCTGGACTGGAAATTGGCAGCAACATTTGAAAAGTCCCATAGACAAGGGATTGGAATTGATTTTATCTAAGTTGTTGGCAAAAGATATCCAGCAGCGCTATCAATCAGCAGAGGAAGTTTTAAGAGATTTTCAACGTCAGTCAACACAAACTCCCGCACCGACACCAATTCCCACAATTCCTGTGATTCCACAACACTCTTTGCCCTTACCAACTAACATAACAAGGCGAGGTTTCTTGCAATTAGCGTGTTTTGCTGGGGGAGGATTTGCATTAGCTGTGCTGGGTCAAAGTTTGTTGAACAACAAATCTTCTTCATCTTCACCAAATCTTCCACCTTCATCCAACAAGGCGGCCCCATCTCCTAAATCATCAGCTCAAAAATCATCTCCAAAAACTACAGCCAAAAGTTCATCGCCAAAACCATCTCCACAATCTGTAGCAGAAAGTCCATCGCCAAAACCATCTCCAAAACCCGCACCAGAAACTCCAAAACCTACGCCATCTTCCAATGCTTTAAAAAGCTTTACTTTTGAAACAGTGACAGTCAACTCAACGGGGCAAATCGCCAACCGCCGTCAAGGAAAAGCACAGGCTTTTATAGAAAATATTGGGAATGGTATTACTCTAGACATGGTAGCAATTCCTGGCGGCAGTTTCGTGATGGGTTCCCCCGATACGGAAGCCGGACGAAGTAGCTATGAAGGGCCGCAGCGTACCGTGAATATCCCTGCTTTTTTTATGGGTAAATATGAGATCACTCAAGAACAATACCAAGCGGTGATGGGAAATAACCCTTCTGAGTTCAAAGGTGCGAAACTTCCTGTCGAAAAAGTAAGCTGGAATGACGCTGTGGAATTCTGCAAGCGGCTTTCTAAAAAAACCGGCAAGACTTATCGCTTACCTTCACAAGGGGAATGGGAATATGCTTGTCGCGCTGGAACTAAAACACCTTTCTATTTTGGTGAAACAATTACCCCGGATTTAGTTAATTATAATGGCAATAATCCCTACGCTGGGGCATCGAAGGGAGTTTACCGCAAACAAACAACTAATGTCGGGAATTTTTCACCCAATGCTTTTGGACTTTATGATATGCACGGAAATGTTTGGGAATGGTGTCATCTCGACAACGATCGAAGCGATCGCCGGGTGCGGTGTGGCGGTTCCTGGAAGGACACTGCTGTGAATTGTCGCAGTGCGTATCGTCTTAGCAATTTGGCGGGCGATCATTACTCGGACATCGGTTTTCGCGTGGCTTTGGTTTCCGCGTAGTCTCAGGTTTTCGCTTCTTTGCTGTAGTCTCCCGCGAGGACTTTTCTTTTAAGACTCGGCGGTTTCAACCTGGTTGATAAATATAGTCCTTGACGCATCAAAACCTTCATAACCGGGTTTTTTGCGGTTTGTGCGGTCTGTAGCGCGTCTTCTGGGCAAAAAAACCCGGTTTCTGACCACCCGTGCATAAGTCCTACAATAGTTAAAATATGCCAAGGTCACACATTAGGAAGGATAAAAAATATGACCCTCAATCTTCCTCTTCCCGATTCAATTCAAAATTTTATTAACGAACAAGTGGCAATCGGAGGCTACAGTAATGCAGCGGAATACATCTTGCACCTAATTCGCCAAGAACAAGCAAGACCCGCGCGGGTTGAGTCGTTATTGTTGGCTGGTTTGGATAGTGGCAATTCTATAGAGATTACTGATGATTGGTGGGAGCAAAAACGCGCTCAGTTGGTGCAGAAACTTGACCCACAGCAGCGATGAATGTAGCATCTCAGCAGTTGCCTAATTTAACGGCCCAAACCAAGTCAGAAGCCCTAGTGATTATAGCAGATAGCGGCTTTGTATTCAAAACTAAAACAGAGGGTGGATATGAAACATTCGAGCATCCTGATGGTAGTTTAATTCATATTAGACCCGCTGGTGAAATTGTCCGAACCGGGCCTAAAATTAAAAACGATCGCGGTAAAAGTTACCGCCGCCGATACGACCAGTTTGGCAATCAGATTCAATTCATGCCAGGTTCAAACACCCACAGTACCGGAGAAAATATAATTATATGACTCTTACAGCCGATCGCCCTTTAAAACATTTTTGCATAGAAGACTTGAAAAGTGCCGACCTTGCAGGCATTACTCTAATCCCCCAACCTTTAACCTTGCGCTTAGACTTTACATTCGGAACCGGGATTTATGACACTTCCATCGAATTCTATCAACTCGTTCATCAGGTAATCTCTCAACCAGTCCACTCCGACTCCCAAGAGTCTTGCTTCTGGGTGGGTAACGCAGAATTAAGACAATTGACAGAAGATAAGAGTCAAATTTTATCTACTTTGTCCTATCCTTTTCAAAATCAAGCCGGTTTGGTTGAGACAGGTTCTTCGGCTCTTTTCTACTTTCGACTGGAAGGGGATATTTGTATCGAAGTAGTTTGCGGTAGTTACAAAATTTTTCAAGAATTGGAATCGGCGGTGGAAACCACGTCTACACCAACGAAAACCTGATGGTGCGTGGGTTGAAGCTGTAGGGTGCGTCGCCCGAAACAATCTCCAAGTAAGAGGCCAATCTCATAGCGACGCACCTACACAATACGACATTACTTAATACTCGATCGCGCCCAAAATTGACTTTACATGGCCGCACAGATTCCCATGATAATATAGTATGTCAATCTCACAGAAAAGTCAAGATCGATCGCCCTTAAATTCTAATATTTCAAAAAGCCCGTGAAGCAATTTTATAATTTATTTGCCATTGCACGATCGCCTATCTATTCGTTCCCCTCTGCTGGGACGAGAGTTTGACTCTTAAGCGATTTCAAGAGACTGCGGGCGAATTTAAAAGTGGTTTCACCCCTCACCCGTAAAAATAGTGGCTCTGGACTAAATATTTAATTAACCATATAGCTATTAACTACCAATAGCGAACCCAAATGCTGCATTCCAGATGTGAGGGGTAACTCCATCGGCGAATTAGCCAACAGTATTTTTCAATCGCCGAATCCCTCGCCCGCCGTTAATCAAGGTTAATATAGGATTTGGCGGCGATCGATACTACAATGCGATTGAACGTCGCATCGCTTCGGTCTGAAATGCTACACAATTTGGAAATTAGGACAGATCCGTGGCAAGATTAAGGGAATGTTAAGTTATGCGACGCCTTCGCAAACAAGATTTCCCGCTGAAACTTTCCCCCTAACCCACCTTCCCCATTAGGAACCCACCCATCTATGATTCCCAACCATTCCTTCGCGGCTGACGAGCATTCTAGCAAACCCGACAAGCCCGAGGAAGCTTGTGGCGTTTTCGGTATCTACGCACCGGGTGAAGATGTCGCCAAGTTGACCTACTTCGGTTTGTATGCCTTGCAGCACCGGGGTCAGGAATCAGCAGGGATTGCCACCTTTGACGGTGAAAAAGTCCACCTGCACAAAGATATGGGACTGGTTTCCCAAGTCTTCAACGAATCGAGTTTAGGTCACTTGCCCGGTAACTTAGCCGTAGGCCACACTCGCTACTCTACTACGGGCTCGTCGCGCGTGGTCAACGCTCAGCCTGTGGTTGTCGAAACTCGTTTGGGAAGTCTGGCTTTAGCACATAACGGGAATCTTGTCAATACAAAACAATTGCGAGAAGAATTGCTGTCTCGGAAGTGCGAATTTGTCAGCACGACGGATTCAGAGGCGATCGCAGTGGCGATCGGTTCCGAGGTAGACAAGGGCAAAGACTGGCTGGAAGCAGCGATCAGCGCCTTTGCGATGTGCCAAGGAGCCTTTAGTTTGACCATCGCCACCCCCAAAGGCGTGATGGGAGTCCGCGACCCCCACGGTGTCCGCCCGCTGGTAATTGGTATCCTCCCCACAACTCCGGTACGATACGTTTTAGCATCGGAAACTTGTGGCTTGGATATTATCGGTGCTGAATTTTTGCGGGACGTAGAACCGGGGGAATTAGTTTGGATTACAGAGGAAGGTATGGCTTCCTTCCACTGGAGTCAGCAACAAAAGCGCAAACTTTGCATCTTTGAAATGATCTATTTTGCTCGGCCCGATAGCCAGATGGAAGGTGAAAGTTTATACAGCTATCGGCTGCGGATTGGGCGTTTGTTGGCAGCAGAATCTCCGGCTGATGCTGATATAGTTATCGGCGTTCCTGATTCGGGAATCCCGGCGGCGATCGGCTTTTCTCAAGCTTCCGGCATTCCTTACGCCGAAGGATTGATTAAAAACCGCTACGTGGGGCGCACTTTTATTCAACCGACTCAGACAATGCGGGAGTCAGGAATCCGCATGAAACTCAACCCTCTCAAAGATGTCTTGGAAGGAAAGCGGGTAATTATTATCGATGATTCGATCGTGCGCGGTACTACAAGTCGCAAAATCGTCAAAGCCTTGCGGGATGCGGGCGCAACGGCAGTTCACATGAGAATTTCTTCGCCGCCGGTGACACATCCTTGTTTTTACGGGATCGACACCGACAATCAAGATCAGTTGATTGCTGCTACTAAGTCAGTCGCAGAAATCGGCACCCAAATTGGGGTTGATTCTTTGGCTTTCTTGAGTTGGGATGGAATGCTGAAGGCGACTAACGAAGACCCGATGAGTTTTTGTTCGGCCTGTTTCACCGGCGATTATCCGATCGACGTTCCAGAAATGGTAAAACGGTCTAAGCTCATATTAGAAAAGGCTGGAGCCTAGAAAATCCAAATGCGAGAAAGCGATCGCCCGTCATTTTTCGCAATTTATGGGTTTTCTATTTTTTCTGGTAAGTCATTGCCAGAATGTGTGTAGAAATGTTACATTAACTTGGCTGTAGCAAGAATTGCAGAATTTGTGAACTGTAGTGAACAGTCGGTTGGGTAGAACTTGCGTGAAACCCAACCGTCTAATTGCAGATTGGAGATTGGAGATTTGTGCTTGAATCTAAAATCGCCAATCTAAAATCGATGGTTTTTCCCTACACTCTCGTTCACAATTCCTGCTCGAAACGCTGTATGCTACCTGCAGACTGGAGGTAGTTCCTCCAGATGTCCACTCTCAGATTGAAGTCGCATTTCGCACCAACAACGGGCACATGAGATTTTTTCAGATAACAGGGTCGATCGCACTAATTTTTCCCACACAAGTATTCCACAAGCCAACTTGCTTGAGAATCGCGGACGGGCTGTTCATGCGAACTAAAGAAATTTAGGAACCCTTGCAGAGTAAAAATATGGCTCCTTGCAGGTTAAATTTTACCTCACCTGCATAGGGATAGGGATACAACCCCCCGACTCCTGTCCGGGAGAGCCAAAAAATTTAGATCTTAGTTTAATCCCCCAGATTCATCTGTGGAGTGAATCTAAAATCTAAAGTCTAAAATCTAAAATCGATTGACTGTTGAAAGAAGGCGGAATGCGGTTTCTCAAGTCAGCTTAAATCGGAAACTTCGTGCAATCAAATACTGTTCTCAATCACCCGATCGATCAAGGCTCATCCTCTCGTACAGCAGAGTTACCTTTTACTCTTGCTGATATCAAGGCAGCCATTCCAGCCCACTGTTTTGAACCCTCGGCCTGGAAATCTCTGGCTTATTTCTTTTTAGATATTGGCATCATCGCAGGTTTGTATGCGATCGCCTACACCGTCGATTCCTGGCTTTTTTACCCAATCTTTTGGTTGATGCAGGGAACCATGTTTTGGGCATTGTTTGTAGTGGGCCACGACTGCGGACACGGTTCCTTTTCTAAGAGCAAATGGCTCAACAACCTGATCGGACACCTCTCCCACGCTCCAATTCTTGTGCCCTTCCACGGTTGGCGGATTAGTCACAGAACCCACCACGCAAATACAGGCAGCTTAGATAACGATGAAAGCTGGTATCCGGTATCGGAAAGCAAATACAATCAAATGCCTTGGTACGAAAAGCTGGGACGCTTTTATTTGATGTTATTTGCCTATCCAATTTATCTATTTCGCCGATCGCCCGATCGAACTGGTTCTCACTTCATGCCCGGTAGCCCGATTTTCCGTCCGTCCGAAAAATGGGATGTGTTGACAAGTTCCGCATCCTTGGTACTGATGGTAGGCTTTTTAGGCGCGCTAACCTATCAGTTTGGTTGGCTGTTTTTACTCAAGTTCTACTTGGTTCCCTATGTAGTGTTCGTGATGTGGCTGGATTTGGTAACATTCCTGCACCACACAGAAGCCGATATTCCTTGGTATCGCGGTAAAGATTGGTCTTTCTTGAAAGGTGCATTGTCTACGATCGATCGCGACTACGGAATCATCAATTCCATCCATCACGACATCGGCACCCACGTAGCCCACCACATTTTCTCGACAATGCCGCACTATCACTTGAAGGAAGCAACGGAAGCAATTAAACCAGTGTTGGGCGATTATTATCGCAAGTCAACAGATCCAATTTGGAAGAGCTTTATTCGCTCTTACTGGGATTGTCATTTTGTCTCCGATACAGGTTCTGGAGTTTACTACGAATCACCTAACAGTCGGCGATCGGCTGAAGTTAAGTAGTTTAAATTAACAATAGAATACGTAAAAACTCGGCTTCTTAAAGAAACCGGGTTTTTCTTTTTTGCGCGTGTTTGATAATAAGATGTTCCACATCTGGAGAGGTGACAAGCCGCCCCAAACCCAGAGGTCTCTTCTTTGTGGAACAGGCCGGAAAGCCTGTTCCGAAAAAATATATCAGCCACTGGTTTTTACCCCAAACATCCGGGATAGCCCACAGTTTTTAACCCACATTCCGCAGGTCTTTAAATAGAATTGATGGTTATAAAATTTAAAAATTCAAGCCTGAAGAGATTACT
>NZ_JAUBTR010000149.1:0-2500 GCF_036705045.1 Microcoleus sp. BR0-C5 | reverse complement strand
TTGAAGGTCGGGTAACACCGACTGGAGGACCGAACCCACTCCCGTTGAAAAGGTAGGGGATGAGTTGTGGATAGGAGTGAAAGGCTAATCAAACTCGGAGATAGCTGGTTCTCCTCGAAAGCTATTTAGGTAGCGCCTCGTGTATCACTGCCGGGGGTAGAGCACTGTTATGGCTAGGGGGTCATCGCGACTTACCAAACCATGGCAAACTCCGAATACCGGCAAGTGTAGAGCACGGGAGACACACGGCGGGTGCTAACGTCCGTCGTGAAAAGGGAAACAACCCAGACCCTCAGCTAAGGTCCCAAAATTACCGCTCAGTGGGAAACGATGTGGGAAGGCAGAAACAGCCAGGAGGTTGGCTTAGAAGCAGCCACCCTTTAAAGAAAGCGTAATAGCTCACTGGTCGAGTCGGCCTGCGCGGAAGATTTAACGGGGCTAAGCGGTATACCGAAGCTAGGGATTCAATCGCAAGATTGAGTGGTAGAGGAGCGTTCCGTACGCCTGCGAAGGTGAGCTGTAAGGCTTGCTGGAGGTATCGGAAGTGCGAATGCTGACATGAGTAACGATAAGGAGGGTGAAAAACCCTCCCGCCGAAAGCCCAAGGTTTCCTTGCGCAACGTTAATCGACGCAGGGTGAGTCGGCCCCTAAGGCGAGGGCGAAAGCCGTAGTCGATGGGAAGCTGGTTAATATTCCAGCACCGATCGTGATTGCGATGGAGTGACGGAGAAGGCTAGGTGTACCGGGCGTTGGTTGTCCCGGGGAAAGGAGGTAGGTGGATCCCTTAGGCAAATCCGGGGGGTCTTAACACCGAGCACCGAGACGAGTCCTTATGGACGAAGTCACTGAGGCCACGCTTCCAGGAAAAACTTCTAAGCTTCAGATCATGACGACCGTACCGTAATCCGACACAGGTAGGCAGGGTGAGAATCCTCAGGCGCTTGAGAGAACTCGGGTGAAGGAACTAGGCAACATAGCACCGTAACTTCGGGAGAAGGTGCACCCTTGATTGTGGCTCGTGCGAGCTAGAGCAATCGAGGGTCGCAGTGACCAGGCCGCTGCGACTGTTTATCAAAAACACAGCACTCTGCAAACACGAAAGTGGACGTATAGGGTGTGACGCCTGCCCGGTGCCGGAAGGTTAATTGATGGGGTTAGGGAAACCGAAGCTCTTGATCGAAGCCCCGGTAAACGGCGGCCGTAACTATAACGGTCCTAAGGTAGCGAAATTCCTTGTCGGGTAAGTTCCGACCTGCACGAATGGCGTAACGACAGCGGCGCTGTCTCCACCCGAGACTCAGTGAAATTGAAATCGCTGTGAAGATGCAGCGTTCCCGCGGCAAGACGGAAAGACCCCGTGAACCTTTACTACAGCTTTACACTGAACGTTGAGTTCTTCTGTGTAGGATAGGTGGGAGGCTTTGAAGCATGGACGCCAGTCTGTGTGGAGCCAACCTTGAAATACCACCCTGAAGTGCTTGACGTTCTAACCTAGGTCCGTAATCCGGATCGGGGACCGTGTATGGTGGGTAGTTTGACTGGGGCGGTCTCCTCCCAAAGAGTAACGGAGGAGCACGAAGGTGCGCTCAGCACGGTCGGACATCGTGCAGTGTGTGTAAAGGCATAAGCGCGCTTGACTGCGAGATCGACGGATCAAGCAGGTACGAAAGTAGGTCTTAGTGATCCGGTGGTTCTGTATGGAAGGGCCATCGCTCAACGGATAAAAGGTACTCCGGGGATAACAGGCTGATACCGCCCAAGAGTTCATATCGACGGCGGTGTTTGGCACCTCGATGTCGGCTCATCACATCCTGGGGCTGTAGTCGGTCCCAAGGGTATGGCTGTTCGCCATTTAAAGTGGTACGCGAGCTGGGTTCAGAACGTCGTGAGACAGTTCGGTCCCTATCTGTCGTGGGCGTTGGAGGTTTGAGAGGGGCTGCTCCTAGTACGAGAGGACCGGAGTGGACGTACCCCTGGTGTTCCGGTTGTCACGCCAGTGGCACTGCCGGGTAGCTATGTACGGAAGCGATAACCGCTGAAAGCATCTAAGCGGGAAGCGCGCCTCAAGATGAGACCTCCCGGGGCACAAGCCCCCTAAAGGAACGATGAAGACTACGTCGTTGATAGGCGCGGTGTGTAAGTGCAGCAATGCATTGAGCTAACGCGTACTAATGATCCGTGCGGCTTGATCATATAACCTCAAGACGCTTCGCCAAGAAGCTCTCCTCAACAGCACGTTGAGACCAAGATCCAATGCTCTGTTACGTCCCATCCCCATGAGAGACGGCGCGACCGCGTCTGCTTAACGCAGAATCGGACCGCGACACTCCACCGTCTCCCTGGCGACCATAGCGCTGTGGAACCACCCGATCCCATCCCGAACTCGGAAGTGAAACGCAGCCGCGCCGATGGTAGTGTGGCATTTGCCATGTGAGAGTAGGTCATCGCCAGGGCCTTACACCAAAGGGCTGTCCCAATAGGGACAGCCCTTTTTCTTTG
>NZ_JAUBTR010000036.1:8021-72518 GCF_036705045.1 Microcoleus sp. BR0-C5 | reverse complement strand
CCAACACCCACACCACCAACACCGGCACCAACACCCACACCACCAACACCGGCACCAACACCCACACCACCAACACCGGCACCAACACCCACACCACCAACACCGGCACCAACACCCACACCACCAACACCGGCACCAACACCCACACCACCAACACCCGCGCCGGAACCAACACCCGCGCCGGAACCAACACCCGCGCCAGAACCAACACCCGCGCCAGAACCAACACCCGCGCCAGAACCAACACCCGCGCCGGAACCAACACCCACACCCGCGCCGGAACCAACACCCATACCAACACCAACACCCACACCCACACCCACACCGGAACCAACACCAACACCAACACTCGCGCCAGAACCCACCCCCATATTCAACCCAGTACCCGAACCCGATACCAGTTGCGGTTGCGACCCCTTGCCCCAACCCCCTCTCATCACATTTATCCCCCCCCAGCTAGAGCAAATACTTAACTTCGACTCCAACGCCGCCCAACTCATCGACATCCAAAACACCAGCATCGGCACTCCCGGAAACGATTCCTTAACAGGAAACGAAACCAACCAACTATTTCTTTCCAAAGGTGGCGACGACACAGTGTTAGGTGAAGGCGGCCGCGATATCATCTTCGGCGAACCACAGCGAGACTTCATCGCCTCCGGTAAGGGCAACGACATCGTTTACGCCGGCAAACAAACCGATGCCGTATTTGGTGGCAAACAAGACGATCGCATTTTTGGCGATCGCAACTCCGACACATTGTACGGCGATCGCGGTGCCGACAGCATAGTCGGCGACAACGGCAACAACATCGACTTAACCGACAACGACGGCGACCTAATTTTCGGCGGGTCTTCGGGCGACGCCATTGCCGCCACTCAAGGCAGCGACACCGTTTACTCCGGCAAAGGCCCTGACATCGCCTATGGTGGCATCGACAACGACTTGATGTGGGGCGACAAAGGCCCCGATACCCTTTGGGGCGACAACGGAGACGACTCTGTGTTTGGTGGCGTCCTCAACTCCCTCGATAGCGACCCCGACGGCTTCGATTTGCTGACAGGAGGTGATGGCAACGACGTACTTAACGGCCAAGAACAAGACGACACTTTACTCGGCGGCAACGGCTTCGATGTGGTGTTTGGAGGCAAAGCGGGCGATCGTATTTTCGGCGAAACTGACTCGGATACTCTCTACGGCAATCAAGGTTCTGATACCATAATCGGCGACTACGGCACTCCAGCGGGCAGTACAGTTGCCACGGATGAAGGTGACTTAATTTTCGGTAACGACACCGGCGACATCATCGGCGGAGGCAGCGGTAACGATAGCATTTTTGCCGGCAAAGGTAACGACTTAGTTTACGGCGGCAAAGACAACGACCGGATTTGGGGTGAACTCGGTGCCGATACGATTATCGGGGATGAAGGAGACGATTCGCTTTACGGTAGTTTGCAAAACGAGTTAGTGTCCGATGTTGATGGACGGGACTTGCTATTTGGAGGAGAGGGGAATGACTTTCAGGGTGGTGGTGAGAGTTCCGATTCTCTCAGTGGGGGTTTTGGTAACGATACTCTTCGTGGTGGCAAGGATGATGATGTTGTACAGGGAGATGCGGGGGATGATTTAATTTACGGCGATGAGGGCAGCGATATTTTGTGTGGCGATGAAGGTAATGATACGATTTTTGGCGATCGCGGGGAAAATCGGCGAGGCGCTGTGGGTGAAGACACTCAGCAAGACTGTATTAATGGTGGCAGTGGCGATGACCTGTTATACGGCAATGAAGGTCAAGATACTCTCAATGGTGATGATGGTAATGACACTATTTACGGAGGGAAAGATCGCGATATTCTCAATGGGGGTGTTGGGGATGACTGGCTGTTTGGCGATGGGGGAGATGATACTTTGATTGGGGGGATTGGGAATGAGCACTTTGTGTTAAGCGCTAATAGCGGTATTGATACTATCCTCAATTTTTCCGTAGGAACTGATAAGTTTGTCCTGGCGGGTGGCTTGAGTTTTGAGGCTTTGCAAATTAACTCGATGGCCAATGGCACGCTGCTACAAGTTGCGGCGACTGGGGAGGTTTTGGCTCAGCTTTTTGGGGCTGATAATACTATTACTTCTCTGGATTTTCTGACTCTGGCTCGTTAAGACAGGTTTCACCAAAAACAGCGTGTAGGGTTCCATTCACACAGCACCTTACCGCTGTTTATTCAAAAATTCTAATCCTAAAAAAATAGCTACGATGCTTCCTGCTACACAAATTTCTCGGTTTTTTATTTTCAACAAAACTTCATCAATGGGGAGTAAAACTACTCCAATATCTTCTGTAATATCTAATTGGATTTTGCTGGAAAGCTTGACATTTTTAGCAAAGTATAGGTAGATAGAATTGGTGTCTTTGACGGGGTTATCATATAAGGTTGCTAGTTCCAAAATTTCTTCAGCAACATATCCCGTTTCTTCGGCAAGTTCTCTGGCGGCTGCCGATTTCCCGCTTTCTTCAGCAGGGTTGAAAGATCCAGCAGGCAGTTCTAGCAAAATTTCGCCTACTCCGTGCCTGTATTGGCGCACTAATACAATTTCTTGCTGCTCTGTCGTGGCAAATACGAGGGCGATATTGGGTCGAACATTAACAAAAAAGTCGTCTATAATTTGTCCGCTTGGCAATTCTATTTCATCTTGTCTAACCTGACACCACTTGTTGTTAAGAACGAAGCGCGATCGCAATAATTTCCATTTAGTTAAATTTTTCATATCGCAATAATGCTAAACTTTCAGCGTCATCCGAAGGCAAAATTTTCCCATCCATAATCATTTCAGATCAAAAATTTCACCCAGCAGCCATGCCATACAAAAAATTACCACGAAAATTTTGGGCAGACTTACAAAAATTGACTGTTAATTCTCTAGCACCCGGATTGTTTGCGATCGAGTCACTGAGTCTGAGTCTAGCAGTCGTCGCCGCAGTTGCTGCAGTGCCGGCAGCACAGCAACCAGCAAATGCTTCTACAGTCACAAGTTGGAAATTCGATCCCGCGACAAATCAGCTAGAAATTACTCTCCCAGAGGGCACAACCCCCACATATTCTCTACTCAACCCCTCTCAGATTGCTGTGGATTTGCCCAATACTGAGATCGGAGTAGATGCAACTCAGCTATACCCACAAGGTAGAGTGCGTTCTGTGGGGGTGAGTCAACTTCAACCGGGAAGGGCGAGAATTCTGGTCAATTTGGCTCCAGGATTCGGTTTCAGGGCAGGGCAAGTTCAATTCCAAAGAAGCGGGGTAGAAAATCGCTGGGTGTTGCGTCCTTCGCTGGAACCGACTCGAATTATGGAAACTCCCGAAACTCAACCCCAGCCTGCCATACAAGTACCGCAAAACCAGCCGCCGACTGATTCCAGGTCAAATGCTGTCCCAGAGGTCGATCGAGCTGAGCCTCCTACTTCCCTGAATCCCCCTACAAATTATTCGCAGCGGTCAACTTCAAATGACCAAATCCGGCCACTAAGAGTGCCTTTAGTCAATGTTCGCCTTGACGAACCCAGTGGGGTAAAAGCTGCTGCTCTACCCCGCCTTGAGCCTCAAATAACGGCCGCAGCAGCGCCCCAACAGCGGACGCTTACTTTTGGTGAACCGCTTCCTGGCGGACGATCGAATGCTCCTTTGCAGGCTGCGACTGGGGCGAATGTCTTGTTGCCGGCGGGCACGGAGCTGAGTTTACTATACCCGGGCGATCGGGCTTTGCGGCTGCAAGCGAAGCCCAGCCGAGAGGAAGTGCTGCTGCTGCAAGGGGGAATTTTCGACAGTCGCGGTAATACGATCGTACCTGCTAATACGCCGGTCATCGGGCGATTTGAAACGACCAACCTCGGCAGTCAATTTGTGGTCGAAGCTATTAGTCTCAATGGCCGTAATATCCCTCTCTTGGCTCGCTCGGAACCCGTGGGAGGCCGACGAGCTCAGCCTTCCGATCGCAGTTTGTTGCGAAATACTGGTATTGGTGGCTTAGCTTTGTTCTTGCTGAGCGGCTTTTCCGGCATCGGTTTGTTGGCGGGAGCAGCCGGTGGTGTTGCTACAACTTACGTGGCTGCTCCTCAACCTGCTACGATTCTACCCGGTCAAATTTTGCAAGTTCAGTTAACCGAAGATTTCCCCCAGTTTGGTTTTTGAAGGAAGAAGGAAGAAGTAAGAAGGAAGAAGGAAGAAGGAAGAAGGAAGAAGGAAGAAGGAAGAAGGAAGAGGGAAGAAGGAAGAAGGAAGAAGGAAGAAGGAAGAAGGAAGAAGGAAGAGGGAAGAAGGAAGAGGGAAGAAGGAAGAGGGAAGAAGGAAGAGGGAAGAAGGAAGAAGGAAGAAGGAAGAAGGAAGACTTTTTTCTTCCCTCGCACCTCTTAGTTCAATATTTTCGTAGAGCAGTTTTCCATCCTATGAAACAAAATAAGGACTTAAGCCAAGCCTAAGTCCTACCCTCTATCTGTAATTGACTCAACTGAAAACCGCTATATCGGCGATTTAGAAATTTTGACCTTCCGTGGTTGGAGCTATCGAACCCGGTTGGTTGAGGAACAGGTTTTTAGCCCCGTCGTTTTGGTAGATACAGTTAATTTCGGGTTGAGCTTCCAGCGGGCCGGTGAAGCCAAAGGTGTTCATGCGATTTTTGCAATCGCGCACTTGGTCTTGGCTGATGAGTTTTCTTTGTTCCAGAATTGCCCAGTTATTAGTTCGCAAAACGCATCCGGGGCGCATACTCGGCTGCGAGATGTAGACGTTGAAGGGGTTGAGAGTGACATAGAGGCGCATATCTGTCACCATCGCGCTTGCTCCAAACTGCACGCAAAGTTCTGGGTTCGGGGCGCTGCGATCGATAAATTCACGGGAGGCTACGTTCTCAGGGCTAATTGTAGCTGTAGAGCTAAAGGCAATGCCAATGCCAATTCCCAGAATAAAGACGGCTGTTAAAATCCCTAGGGTGGCGGAATTGAGGAAAGAGGGTTTGCCGGACTGAGGTTGACGCCGCGACTGTCCGCCAAATGAGCCGGAGTCTTCATCTCCCCGGAATGGGTCGCCGCTGAATCTGTCGTCGTTGTAGGATTTAGGTTTGCGTTTCATATAAGGTTCCCTCAGTTCTGGAGACTCAACAGGTAGTAGTTTGTTATTTTTAACCGATCGCGCCTTTCTAATATTATGGCGCTAGGAAGGTGGTTGCCCAGGGTCCAGGACACCCCCTGTGGGTTTGGTGTTGCGTTCACAGCTCGCGATCGACCAAGGGGCTGCCTTGTCTGAATTTTCAGATTTCAATAAAATAGCTGAAAGTGAGATAGTCTTGCACAGCGGAGGAATCCGGCTCAAGATTGTTGACAAATTTTAACATTTTACAAGTCAGGAGGTATAGATTAGTGTCTGTCGAAATTATTCAAAAGCCTTCCACAGTCCGCAAGCTTGCACCGCGCTACCGCGTTCTGCTGCACAATGATGATTTCAATCCTATGGAGTACGTGGTGCAGACTTTGATGGCGACGGTACCGAGTCTGACTCAGCCACAGGCCGTAAATGTGATGATGGAAGCCCATACTAACGGGATGGGATTGGTGATTGTTTGCGCTCTCGAACACGCTGAGTTTTACGCTGAAACGCTCAATAATCACGGGTTGAGCAGCAGCATTGAACCTGACGATTAGAACCTGACGGTACTGCAACGGATTCGCGTAGCCGGTTTCAGACTCATACCGTCCTCATACCGTCAACCCTCATACCAAAAAGCCAAGGGTTAGGCCCTTGGCTTTTTGGTATATTTAATCCGGTAGATATGGAAATTTGAAGAGGATAGGTTTTTCGGAACGGCCGGAAGTGGTTCGGAGCTAGGTAAGCTCTCGCGCCAATTTCAACTCTTCAATCTCAAATCTTTATCAGAGGAAATTAATAACGTCCTCCGCCGCCGCCCCCTCCGCGAGCAAATTTTCCAGGGCCACCGCCGCCCCGGTTGCCACCACCCCGGCCTTCATCTTCGCGGGGCTTGGCTTTGTTAACTTTGAGGTCGCGACCCATCCACTCTGCTCCGTCGAGAGCAGCAATCGCTGCATCTTCTTCTGCATCTGTGGACATTTCTACAAAACCGAAGCCGCGGGGGCGACTGGTTTCTCTGTCGGTAGGTAGATGTACCCGCTTAACAGTTCCGTATTCGGCGAAGACGGTGGTGATGTCTTCTTGGGTAACTTGGTAGGATAAGTTACCGACGTATATCGACATGAGGAATAACTCCAAAATTTAGACAGTGCGAAGATTTCAGTTTCGGAGAGTCCCCTGCCGATACAGAAGGGCAAGTTTTTAGACAATTCTGTAGCAATGAACAAAGCCTGCAACTGAATCTGATTCACACTTGGTACTTTAACATAGAATAATGTCTTTTGAGTAGGTTTCAGGAGTTAATTAAGTCGTTCTAATTAAAGGTAAAACTTTTAGGGTATTCAGAAACCTGGTTGATCGGCGTGATGTTTTGCCTGCTGTGTGTGGAAGCAGAGAAAGTTATGCCGCGCCCTCTCACCGCAGGAAAGATACATCCACCTTGCCAAAGTTGGTACTCAAAGCTAGGTTTACGTTTTCCAGGGCTTTGACTAACCACACTACGCCTTCTCGGGTACTGCATTCGTAGTGACCGAACAAAATTGCCAGCCGCTTTTCTAGGTAGGGCTTGACTTTGCCGCAAATTAGTACGATTTTCAGCAGCAAACCTGTGGTTTGGGTCGGTCCGAGGTTTGAGATTAGGTCAATGAAGACAAAGTGGTTGGGCCGCACAGGACTCTCTACTACTAAAAAGTTCAATAACTGGCTGCAAGTTCTGATCATTAAAAATTCATTAAACTTCTGATCGTCGCTGTGGGGCAGGGTATTTTGTAGTTGCTTATACAATTTTTCGTTAAATTGACGTTTGCCGTAGCGATCGTCGGTGACAGAAGAAATCAGGTATTCGTATAAGTCGTCTTTAAAGGAGCGGTAGGACTGATGTGTGCTGGCGTTCGCCGTGAAACGGCCCGCTAGCTCTCTGTAGGTATCGGCTCCTTCTACTTTTCCGACAAATTGCTTGAGGGCAAAGAATAATTCCGGGTCGGTCAACAAGGTCGGATTTTTTATAACTTGTATATTTCTGCCGAAGGAAAGGGAGGTTTCCCGACGCGCTATTTGGGATTTCCTCACTTGGTGAGCGACATATTGTGAGAGGTTGATCTCAAATTGCTGCTGCTTTTGAGCTTGGATTTTTTTAATGATTTTTTGCTGTTCGTAGGTGCTATCGTCGCTGAGGAGGCAGTGTTTGTAGAGGTAAGGGTAGCGGGGAATTAAGGTTCCGAGGGCAAGGGTAGCAGGGGTTTTGCTGTTGCTGCTATCTTCATTGCTGTGAGTTATGACTTTGGCTAAGCGTTGGAGGGTGAGGTACTGTTCACTTTCGGTAAATTGATTTACTAATTGGGGGATGGAGCCTCGCCCGCGCGATCGATTGTATCCAAATAATATTTTGGGCGCTTCTTCAAACATAGCGATCAATTCAGGGATGGCTGCTTGCTTGCTGGGGTAGGTTTGCCAGCGGTTGATCAGGATGTGGCAGCAGCGGTTGAGAATGTATTTGAACTCTTGTTGGGCGTGTTCTGAGGCTGCTATTTTTTCGAGTGCTTCGGCGACGGAGCGATCGGGATATCCGGTACCCTGGATAAACAAAGTGCGAAAGCGGCTGATGAGTTCGGCCGGCTGTTCTCGTTGTACCAACTCCAGCCAGTGCTTGTAAAGTAGCTGTTCTTCTTCGTGGCTTTGTCTGTTGTAGTCGTTCACTGTGGATTAACCCTCCGAGGCTGAGGCAGGAGCTTTCAGCGCTATTAGCTTGATGAATTAGCCAATGAATCGCAATAATTGAGTCAACCGAGCTTCTCGCCGGATGAGGCTTATGGATAGAAGCTGTCAGCAGCTTAAGCCGATCGATATTTTTTGCTTAGTTAAACTATTTACCAACACCAGCATGACATGAATTGTTGGTAATTAGCAAGGCCTTAAATCACCATCGACTTTGTAAAGTATTGGTAAAGATTGTGGGTGGGTACGGGATAATTTCTGGGTGGGCGGACGATTTAGTATTAGGATGATCAAGGTCAATCCTGATTCGCAGCCCGCTGTTAGTTAAATTTGAGGTTGGGCGAGGTAGAATTAGCTGTGAAAATAATTATTTGAAATGTGAGTGCTGGTTATGGTTTGTCGCGTAAGTATCGCCCAACTTGCTGAAATTTTAAGTGTACCTTTGCCGACTGTGTCTGAGGGCATTTTGACAGCTTTAGGGACAGGTATTGCCACAGATACGCGCACTCTTGAGGGGGGCGAAGTATTTTTGGCGTTGCGGGGAGACAATTTTGACGGCCATCAATTTGTAGCAAAAGCCCGTGATTTGGGGGCGATTGCGGCGATAGTCGATCGAGATTGGCAAGTGGAATTGCCTAATTTTCCGCTGTTGCGCGTTGACGATACTTTAAAAGCTTACCAGTCGATCGCCCGTTGGTGGCGTGACCAATTCAGTATACCTATAGTTGCTGTTACTGGGTCTGTAGGTAAAACTACTGTTAAAGAGTTAATTGCGGCGGTTTTGTCAACGACGGGAAATGTTCTTAAAACTCAATATAACTACAACAATGAAATTGGCGTACCAAAAACTCTGTTGGAGCTTTCACCCGCACACAATTATGCTGTAATTGAAATGGGAATGCGCGGCCGTGGTGAAATTGCGCTACTGTCGCAAATTGCGCGTCCTACTGTGGCGGTAATTACTAATGTAGGAACGGCGCATATTGGGCGATTGGGTTCCGAAGAGGCGATCGCCCAAGCTAAGTGCGAACTTTTAGCCGAAATGCCTGCTGATAGCATTGCTATTCTCAATCACGATGGTGAGAGATTAATCGCAACGGCGGCGAAAGTTTGGCAGGGAAAAACTTTAACTTATGGTTTAGAAGGTGGAGATTTGTGCGGGAAATTACTAAATAATGATACCATACTTCTAGATGGTATGGAGTTGCCACTGCCATTACCGGGGCGTCACAATGCTGTGAATTATTTGGCGGCTTTGGCGGTAGGAAAAGTGTTAGGTATTGATTGGGAAGTTTTAAAGCAAGGTTTGTCTGTGCAGTTACCGGATGGACGGGCGCGCCGCTACGATTTGCCGCAGGATATTGTGATTCTGGATGAGACTTACAATGCTGGTTTGGAGTCGATGTTGGCGGCTTTGAGACTGTTAGCAGATACTCCAGGAAAGCGCCGGATTGCGGTGTTGGGAACGATGAAGGAATTGGGCGACAGGGCGATGGAGTTTCACCGACAAGTGGGAAGGGCGGCGCGAGAATTGAATCTGGATGCTTTGTTTGTTTTTGCTGATTTTGAGGAAGCTGCGGCGATGGCTGCGGGTGCGGCGGGTTTGCCTTTTGTGGAGATAGGAGATATTACAGCCAAGGATGGGCGGGAAGATTTAGCAAAGCGGTTGTTGGGATTTGTCGAAAAGGGCGATCGGATTTTATTTAAAGCTTCTCATTCAGTTGAGTTGAATCGAGTTGTGGAGAAATTTAGGGCAGATTCTGCGGGGGAGTAATAGAAAAGAAATTTTGGGGATGTTAAATTATGCGATCGCTTCTAGTCGATCGCCGCCTCAAACTCACGTTTCGATCGCTGATGCGTAGGGTAAGATGCCCATCTGCACCTAAGTCCAGAGGGTTCAATATTTTGATAGCCCTCTGGCCTCGATTTCGATATCTGGAGAAATCTCAATTATTGAAATCTTGCCATTTTCAACTACTGTATTTCCGAGCATTGTATTGTGCATTGCCTCAAACTTAGATTCATCCTTAGCAATTCGTTCGTAATGCAAAATTACGTGGTAACGCTTTTCAATTGGCTCTCCAGAATCCGAAATTTCTACCGAGTCCCAATCTATATTTTGAGATTCTTCGGCTTTCTGGCGGTAGTGAGAGGCTAAATGTTCTAAGCCGATCGCGATCGCGTGTTCTTTCGTTTGTCCGTAAAAATTCATGGTATCATCAGGGCGATCGCTCAGAGATGACGAAATCTGACAAAGATACTGCCCGTTTGATTGAGCGCAAACGTCGATCGCAATTGTACCAGCAGTGCGATCGGGATTTATTTGAGTCATAAGCTGTTCGGCATTTAAAAGACGATAGTAGGGTGCGTCAGTCCATAAGCGTTTCCCTTGTCCCGTAACTATTCTAACTGACGCACCCTACAAGGCTGAAACTCACCACAGCACAAGTTTTAGGAGCCGGGGAAGCATGACCTATTTCAGGATATGTCGAAAAAAAGCTAAAATATCGATTAGTTTTCGTTGGACTTGTCATGTCGGAGAACAAATATGAGTTCAGTTGAGGAAACCGAATTGTCACAAATCGTTGACTTGCCACTCATAGGGTCTGCTGAACAATATCTCTTCTCAATCGAAGACAATCGAGAGCGTGCTGATAAGCTAAAAGAATTACTTGTCCCTAAGCTTAAAATTCTCATTGAACAAACTTGTAACCTAATTGAGCAAATTTATGGCACAGATGTACTCTCAGATTGCCGAATAACGACTACACCAGCTCATCGACCTGGAGCCAAAAAAACCAAGCCCGTCGAAATAGCAACCGCTGGCTTGATTATAAAAGGAATAAAAAATAGGTGTCTCCAACTGAGGTTCGAGTGTACTTATGATAGCTTGTATGTGCAAATTTATGGATTAAGAGGGTTAGAAAGTAATCCGATTATCCAAGTCATGAAGAACCATTTGAAAGATGTTACTCTGATTTTGAAAAAAGGTGGATATGGAATTAGCTCTGATACTATTACACCTACTATTACACCGGAAGAAGCTGAAGAATTAGAGTATGATGAGTTTATTAACAAGATGCAATTGGTTTCTGAACGAGATTGGAAAAGTACCTATATTTGGACTCCATCCCTAATTCTTCCTATTAAAGACCTAGATGCAGCTCAGCCAGTGATTGATAACTTTGTCGAACTCTTTGCTATCTTTCGTGCTGCAATAAATGTGTATCTTGGTGAGGAAGACCGTTTTGAGGACTACCTAAAATGTTTGAGGGATTGGCAAAATCCGCTTCAGGTTCAGGAATCTGTAACTACTACTAAATACTTTCCTGATGAAGTAGATTCAGTACAAACATTTCGTGAGGGGGCAGTACGGCAAGTTTCAATCAACGCCTATGAACGAGATCCTAAAGCTCGGCAAAAATGTATTGATTCTCACGGTTCAAGTTGCTCTATTTGTGGTTTCGATTTTGGCAGAACTTTTGGGCAACTGGGAAAAGGTTTCATTCATGTTCATCATCTACGACCCCTTTCAGAGATTGCAGAAGAATATGAAATTGATCCTATAAAAGATTTGCGTCCTGTTTGCCCAAATTGTCACGCTATGATTCATCGTCGTTCACCACCATTTAGTCTTGAAGAAATCAAGATGTTGTTGAAGTCTGCTCGTGGTTCTACTATCTAATATGTTTTGTTGACTTATTCTAACCGATAGTTTACAAAAATTAGATCCCCGATTTCTTCAAAAAGCGGAGATCTAATTTTTCTGTTTGACTCCCGATAGAACCTACCAGGAGTCAAATGAACTACTTCGCAGCTTGACGTTCTTTTGCCGCCTTAATCACTTCTTCCGCGATGTTGCTCGGACAAGGAGCATAGTGCGAGAAGGACATGGAAAACTGTCCGCGCCCAGATGTCATAGTACGCAAGTCGCTAATGTAACCAAACATTTCGCTCAACGGTACATCTGCCTTGATCCGCGCTCCTGTTTGTCCTGTCTCCTGAGATTTCATCATCCCCCGGCGGCGGTTGAGGTCGCCGATCACGTCGCCCATGTAATCATCTGGAGTGAATACATCGACATTCATAATCGGTTCGAGCAACTGAGGCCCCGCTTTCGGCAGAGACTGGCGATAGGCTGCTTTGGCAGCAATTTCAAAGGCCATTGCTGACGAGTCAACGGGGTGGAAACCGCCTTCTAGAAGCGTGAATTTCAAGTCCAAGCAGGGGAATCCGGCCAAGACGCCTTTGTCGATGCAGCTTTCAAAGCCTTTTTCGACCGCTGGCCAATATTCTCTCGGCACGCTACCACCTGTCACTTTTGACTCGAACACGAAGCCGCTTCCGACTTCACCGGGCTCGACGATATAGCCGATTTTGGCAAATTGACCGGAACCACCTGATTGCTTTTTGTGGGTGTATTCGTCTTCGAGGCGCTTGGTAATCGACTCGCGGTAGGCTACCTGTGGTTCGCCAACTTCTACTTCGATGCCGTGGGTGCGCTTGAGAATGTCTACTTTGATGTCGAGGTGTAACTCGCCCATCCCCTTGAGAATCATTTCGCCGCTTTCTTGATCCGTCACCATGTGGAAGGATGGGTCTTCTTGTACCATCTTGGTGAGGGCTGCTCCCATTTTTTCTTCGCCGCCTTTTTGTTTCGGTTTGACCGAAATCGAAATAACGGGATCGGGGAATACCATCGGCTCTAGGGTGGCGGGATTTTTGGGGTCGCAGATGGTGTGTCCGGTGCGGACGTTTTTCATGCCGACGATCGCCACAATGTCTCCTGCTTGGGCCGATTCAATTTCTTCGCGAGAGTTGGCGTGCATTTCCACCAAACGGCTGATCCGCTCGGTTTTGCCTGTGGCGGTGTTGAGTACGGTGTCGCCCTTGGACAACTTACCGGAGTACAGGCGCGTGAAGGTTAAAGCACCGTAGCGATCGTCCATGATTTTAAACGCCAGTGCCCGCAATGGCCTGTTGGGATCGACTATCGCAAACTCGCCGGTTTCCTCGCCCTCGAGATCGACTTCTGGCTGCGGTGTGACTTCCATCGGGTTTGGCAGGTAGTCAACTACGGCATCCAGAACCAACTGCACGCCTTTGTTTTTAAACGATGAGCCGCAGTAGGTGGGGAAAAATGCCCGATCGCGAGTACCTTTGCGAATACAGCGCTTGAGGTCATCAATACTCGGCTCATTGCCTTCGAGATATTGTTCCATCAGAGCGTCGTCTTGCTCCACGGCCAGTTCGATCAACTGTTCGCGCCAAGTTTCGACATCATCGACCATATCGGCGGGGACATCTTTAATTTCGTAGTTCATCGGATCGCCCGAGTCATCCCAGATCCAGGCTTTGCGGGTCAGCAAATCGACTACGCCGCAAAACTTTTCTTCTATGCCGATCGGCAATACCATTACCATCGGTTTAGCTGCGAGGATTTTATCAACTTGCTTGACAACCCGGTAAAAATCTGCACCCGTGCGATCGAGCTTGTTGATGTAGATGACGCGAGCCACTTTGGAATCGTTAGCGTAGCGCCAGTTGGTTTCCGATTGCGGTTCAACTCCACCCGAACCGCAGAACACACCAATGCCACCATCGAGAACCTTCAAAGAACGGTAAACCTCGATCGTAAAATCGACGTGTCCCGGAGTATCAATGATGTTGAGCTGATGCTCGTTCCAGAAGCAGGTGGTAGCAGCGGATTGAATCGTAATACCGCGTTCTTGCTCCTGTTCCATGAAGTCAGTAGTCGCCGCGCCTTCGTGAACTTCACCGATTTTGTGGATTTTACCCGTCAGTTTCAGGATTCTTTCAGTTGTGGTGGTCTTGCCAGCATCTACGTGGGCGAAGATGCCGATATTTCGATAACGAGTGAGATCTTTCATAAATTAGTGTTGAGATTAAATGCGACGAACCGTCGGCGACCACCTGCAAGCGTGACAAGCGAGGAATCAATGTTGCCTGGTAAGGCCAGTACAGGCCGGATTTCCTTTTTCCTGTTTCTGGCAGGACTATCTTAATTTTGACACTTCTCCGTCATTCCTGCGAAGGATTCTTGGTTTAATAAGAGCCCCAAGCCTGACAACTCATAAAAATACCCTAGACCAAGGGAAAAATCGTCTCCGAAAGTAGGTTGGGTTGAGGCACTCCTACCCAACAACTTCGTGTTTTTGACGTTTCGCTCAACCTGATATTTTGCAGCAGTCTCAGCAAAAAAGTATAAACCGCGTTTCCTGACAAAAAACCTAGGATTTTACGTGAGTTTATGGGAAGAAAACCGATTTCTTACATTACTGACATTAAATAAGTAGGTGCACATAAACCTCCCTGTGGGGAGGAGGGCGGCTGAGTGCAGCAATAAACTGGCAGCTTTGATATATCTTTGCTTAACCGGCCACTACAAAATATTATTAAAAACCCCGTTGCTGCGTCCAAAACTATCTAAGTCAAAATAGACCCACTCATCATCCGCTGATATCTCCGCTCCAATTCATCCCGCACCACGGGCCACTGATTCAAACTTTCATCATTCTCAATTACCATTTGAGCCGCCGCCCTCGCCAACTCTAAAACCTCCTGATCC
Organism: Microcoleus sp. BR0-C5; assembly: GCF_036705045.1. NCBI lineage: Bacteria > Bacillati > Cyanobacteriota > Cyanophyceae > Oscillatoriales > Microcoleaceae > Microcoleus > Microcoleus sp. BR0-C5. The sequence continues at coordinate 58,085 of NZ_JAUBTR010000036.1, read as the reverse complement.
TCGACCAAACTTGCTAAAGCAAAATCTGGCAAGCCCGACTGCCGAGTTCCCAAAACCTGACCGGGCCCGCGCAATCTCATATCCATTTCCGCAATAAAAAAGCCATCTTGAGATTGTTCTAAAACCTTCATTCTCTGCATAGCCTCGGCTGTTTTGGAACCGGGCATTAACAAACAATAAGAACGGTTGCTGCCCCGACCGACTCTACCCCGCAACTGGTGCAGTTGGGACAGTCCAAAACGCTCACTATTTTCAATCAGCATTACCGTGGCATTGGGCACGTCTACTCCCACCTCGACCACAGTAGTAGATACTAAAATATCAGTTTCTTTGTCTCGAAACTTAGTAATTGCTTCATCTTTGTCAGCACTGCTCATCCTGCCGTGGAGCAAACCCACTTTAAACTCAGGAAATACACTTTTTTCAAGTTTTTCTTTTTCCTCAATTGCCGATCGCACGTCCAACTTTTCCGACTCCTCCACCAGCGGCAGCACCACATAAACTTGACGCCCGCTTGCCACTTCCCGCCGAATCAAATCGTAAGCTTGGATGCGTTCTTTGGCAGACAGTACAGTTGTTTGAATCGCCTGCCTGCCGGGGGGAAGTTCATCAATTTGACTCACGTCTAAGTCCCCGTGCAGTGTCAGCGCCAACGTCCGGGGAATAGGAGTTGCAGTCATCGTCAAAACGTGGGGAGCTTCGCCTTTTTGCTGCAATTTAGCGCGCTGCTGCACACCGAATCTGTGCTGTTCATCAATTACCGCTAACCCCAATTTATGGAAATTCACCGTATCTTGAATCAGGGCATGAGTTCCTACTAAAACAGGTAATTCTCCGGTTTCTAATTGGTTGTGAATTTCGCGGCGTTTGGCTATTTTTGTGGAACCAGTTAACAGTTCGACAGACAAGTGCATTAAGTTAAACCAACCTACCAATTTGCGATAGTGCTGTTCTGCTAAAACTTCTGTCGGTGCCATTAAAGCGGCTTGATAGCCGGATTGAATTGCTGCTAGCATTGCCACGACGGCGACTACGGTTTTGCCAGCGCCGACATCGCCTTGCACTAATCTATTCATCGGTTGCGACGAAGCTAAATCGTTGAGGATGTCGTTAATTACTCTTTCCTGAGCATTAGTCAAAGCAAAAGGCAAGATTTCATAAAAATGTTCGATCAATTGGCCAGTAGGAAGGATGACTGCACTAGCTTGAGCTTTCCTTTGGGTTTGCCTGCGCTTTAAAAGTCCTAATTGCAGGTAGAAAAATTCGTCAAAAACTAAGCGGCGGCGGGCGGCGGCCAAACAATCTCGATCGAGCGGAAAGTGAATATTAGTCACGGAATCGGCTAAACCCATTAAACCGTAACGCTCGCGCAAATCCTCTGGTAGCGATTCTGGCAACATTTTCGCCGCCGGCATTGCAGCCAAAATCGATCGCCTCACCGAACCAGCATCCACCCCCTCAGTCAGCGGATAAACTGGTATCAGGCGGCCGACTTTCATTGATTCGATCGCACCTTCGGAATCGTCTAATACTTCTAACTCAGGATTTTCTAAAGTAATGCCATATTTACCCTGCTTCACCAACCCGGAAGCTGCCAGCACCGCACCTGTACAATACTCGCGCTTTTTGAATTCTTGCCAACCGCGATTGCTGTAGCGAGGCCCTGCAAAAAAGCGACTGATTTTTATTTCTCCGGTGCGGTCTTTTAAAATAACTTCTAATATTGTTAATTTCTTATTCTTCGGACTAGAAAAGCAATTGCAGCGCTTGACTTCGGCGATTAAAGTGACAGTTTCCCCAGCTACTAGCTCGCGAATTTGTACTTGCTTTGCATAGTCGATGTGATTGCGGGGATAGTAGTAAAGCAAGTCATATACAGTGTATAAACCCAGTTTGGCCAAGCGGTTGCCGTTGGCGGGGCCGATGCCGGTGGTGCGGGTTAACTGTTGGTCGAGAGTCAGGCTGGGTGGGGCGGCTGCTGTACTCAGGGGTGCAGTTCGGGGAACGGAAAGTGCTGGGGCGGTTGGTTCAGAAGCGTTAGCGTTTGCGGGTCTGACTTGTGCTACTTGTTCTTGCTGGTGGCGAGTTTCTTGTTCCCAAACTTGCTCCATTTGCCTCAGAAAACTGACCGTAATGGCGATCGAATGTTGGCGCTGTTCGAGATCTTTCTCAGGGTAGATGTCAAATTCAGCGGCTAGTTGTCGGGCTCGATCGCGCGCAGAAGCTGCCACAGAACCTGCCAACTGTCTCAAACTGAGGCCCAGAAACTCGCTGAAGCGGTATTGACTGCCTTGGATGTCGTTAAATCCGCGATCGGCTTCTACTGAAAGAGCTTTTTGCAATCGCTGCCATTCGGGTTGATTATTAGTCATATCAATTTTAGATTTTAGATTTTAGATTTTAGATTTTAGATTTTAGATTTTAAATTTTTCTTTTAAGAAGCTTCCACCAAAAAAATTATAACACCGAGAAACCGGGTTTCTTTAAGAAACTCGGTTTCCAATAGCTTAAAAGTTGTACGTTTTTCCGACTTCCATCGGACTTCTTCCTTCTTCCTTCTTCCTTCTTCCTTCTTCCCTCAACATCCGATCAATCTTCAAACCAACTCGATCGCCAAGCCGACTCAGCCTCCACCACAGCGAGTTCCCGCTGCTTTTTCTGGTAATCGCGGCCCAGCGAGTTCAACTTTACAGACAGGTTACGAATTTGCTGGCGCCAAGCCGAGGTTCCCGCATCGGCAAACTCTATTTCCGATAGCCGCAGTTTAATCGCTGTAATGTGCAGCGCCCTACTACCAAAGGTTGCTGCCAATTTTCGCGATGCTGATGAGGCATCGGTTTCAATGATTAAGTTTAATAAGTTAGGCGGCCCGGCAACACTATCGCCGGAGGATTCAGCTTGAGAAGCAGCTTCGAGAACCGGTTCTGGTAATTGACTCGGCAAGATTCCCGACTGTTGCAGCAAGCGGTTGGTGTCGCGAGAAAGCAGCTTGAGTATATGGACGATCGACTTTTCAATACTATTTTGCCAGCGTGCCAAACTTTCTGGGGAATTGGCACTTGGCAATTGATAATTTGCCAATGAAAATAGATAGTTAATGGCCGAAACTTGGTTTTTTTCCTTTTCGTCTTCTTCCTTGTCGTCTTCTTCGTCTTCCTCTTCTTCCTCTTCGTCTTTGTCGAAGTCGTCTTCGTCTTCTTCTTCCTCTTCCTCTTCCTCTTCCTCTATTTCTTCATCTGCTTCTGATTCAGTCACCAGCGATCGCAATTTTTCCTCCGACGCCGCAGCCAAAGCCTTTACAGACTGCTGCATTTTTTGCCGCCCCTCGAAGGACAACTTGAGAAACGACTCCGGTACTGCTTGAGTGCAAAGGTGATAGCAAGCCAAAATTAACTGCTGTCGCACCGCTTGTCCCAACGCAGTTAAATAACCTTCGTAGGTACTGTGAAACTCCAAATTTAATGCTGCTAAAGCCTCTTCGAGTCCTGCCAAATCTTGCTCTATTCTCTCTCTTGGTCGCACCATATCTCTCGTATAAAATTAAAATAGGACTTATATCATTTCCGGTTACACCGGAATGATGTTGACTGTTGACCGTTGACTGTTGACCGTTGACAGTTGACAGTGAACTCTAATTTACTATTCCGATGCTAACGGATTTGATATTACGCAAGTTTTCAATTTTTACGCTGTCTCTAGTAGTAAGGTTTGCAGTGCCAACCCTACAAATATAGTTGATCCCTAAGTCCTATAAAAATTAAAAATTAAAAATGCAAAAAATCAAGTTTTCACATTTTTAATTTTTAATTCTCAATCTTAATTTGGGATTATTGAACACCCATTTGGGCGGCAACTTCATCGGCAAAGTTAGCTTCTACCTTTTCAATGCCTTCGCCCAATACAAAACGCACGAATCGGCGCACTTGGACATTTTCTCCAATTTGGGCGATCGTTTGTTTCACCAACTCTTCCACCGAGATATTCTGATCTTTAATAAAAGGCTGATCCATCAAAGATAACTCTTTCATGCGCTTCTCAATCCGCCCTAGAACAATCTTTTCTTTGATGTTGTCCGGCTTGTTGCCCAAGTCATCTTTGCCCATTTCAATTGCCTTTTCTCTTTCGACAACTTCGGCGGGGATATCTTCAACTTTCACGTATTCCACATTCGGGCAAGCTGCAATTTGCATCGCAATATCCCGCACCAACTTTTGGAATTCTTCGCGACGTGCCACAAAATCTGTTTCGCAGTTAACTTCCACCAGCACTCCCACGCGGCCGCCCGTGTGAATGTAGCTGCCTACAAGTCCTTCTGAGGCAACTCGTCCACCTTTAGTACCTGCCGAAGCCAGACCTTTTTTCCGCAGCCACTCAATGGATGTTTCCATATTGCCTTCGTTTGCAACGAGGGCTTTTTTGCAGTCCATCATGCCCGCGCCAGTTTTTTCGCGCAGTTCTTTAACAAGTTTTGCAGATATGTCCGCCATCTTCTTTAAGTTCCCCATCAAAATTAGTTATTAGTCATTAGTCATCAGTCATCAGTCATTAGTCATCAGTCATTAGTCATCAGTCATTAGTCACTAATTTTAATGTTAATGATTAGACCAGAGTGAAGAAATACCCAGTCGATATTAGTACCGACTTTGTAGGTGTAGCGCCAGAATTAATTCTGGCCCTGACACAATGAATGCTTTTGCCAGAGTTCTACTAATGACTTAGACTCGTGCTATAGCAATCCTCGCATCCTTTCTGAATTTCTTACTCCCTCCCCGCGGGTTCGGGGAGGGCTGGGGTGGGGTAAAAAATTTACGACTCCTGCAAGGATTGCTATATGTACAATTAAAAATTAAAAATATCCCACTAAAAATAATAATTATTATTTTTAATTTTCAATCTTTAATTTTTAATTTCCTGGTGTCAGATTCCGAGGGCAATACTAGCTCTCGGTTTCTTCGCCGTCAGCGTCAGCGGCGTCGTCGGGATCTACATAATCGGGGTCATCCAATTCTTCGATTTCGACATCATATTCAGCGCCTTCGTAACCACCGTCGTAGTCGTAGTCTTCCTCAGAGTCGCCCCCCTGCTGACCGTGACGACCTTCGTAGATGGCATCAGCCAACTTGCCGACAATCAGCTTGATCGATCGAATAGCATCGTCATTCGCCGGAATCGCAATGTCAACCAAATCCGGGTCGCAGTTGGTATCCAACAGAGAGACGATCGGAATTCCCAACTTTTGGCATTCCAACACCGCATTATACTCGCGACGTTGATCTACCAGCACCACTCCGTCGGGAATTTTCCGCATAGATTTAATCCCGCCCAGATATTTCTGGAGTTTCGCCATTTCTCGGCGCAGTACCGAAGCTTCTTTTTTCGGCAGCAAATCGAGAGCGCCGATTTCCTCGCGACGCTCTAAATCCTTGAGGCGCTCCACGCGGGACTTAATCGTCGTCCAGTTGGTGAGCATTCCCCCCAACCAGCGCTGGTTGACGTAATAAGCACCGCAGCGTTGAGCTTCTTGGGCTACAATCCCGGCAGCTTGGCGCTTCGTACCCACGAACAAAAACTTTTTGCCTTTTTCTGAGGCAACTCTCATGTACTCGTAGGCGTCTTCCATAAGCTGAGCGGTTTGCACGAGGTCGATGATGTGAACCCCGTTGCGCTCTGTAAAAATGTATGGAGACATTTTCGGGTTCCACCGACGGGTTTGGTGTCCGAAGTGAACCCCTGACTCTAACATTTGAGCCAAACTGACTACTGGCATTGTATTTTTAACTCCTAATTCGGGTTAATCCTCCACCCGGTCGTATTTCTGAAGGTTTGCGCCCTAGAAACACCCGAAAACCCGGATGTGCGAATTTAAACAACTTTTCTAGTTTATCACAGCGCGTGCTACTTTTGCTGACAATTTTATATCACTAGGTTTAAACTCAGATGTTGCACCATTGTCAAGAACGGGCAGAAGAGCCCGTTCCACAAAGAAAGAATGAGTTTTCTTGTGGAACAGGCCGAAAAGCCTGTTCCTAAACAAGTAATTGAGAATGGTGCAAGATGTGAGTTTAAATGGGCGGTGGGCACGCGGAGGTGAGATATAGTCCGGGGTGCGCCGGCTGCGGTTAAAGTTACTTGCAAGCACTTGTAAAAAACGAAAAATCCAGGTGGGAGGTTGCCAAAGCCTTTGTTGGCTTGTGAGACAATGGCGTTGTTGGTGCGCCTCTTGTGCCTTCTACCTTCGATCGAGCTGGTATCCATTTTTTTTGATCGGCAATTCAGTCAGCTTTACTACCCTGCCCTCTAGATCCGCAAAAATCCCCAAGCTAAAAACGCCATGCCCATACCCATTCTCGTCCTGCTTGAAGTTCTAATTGTTATCGCACTTTCGAGACTTGTCGGTTTAGGATTTCGAGCGATCAAACAACCTCAAGTCATTGGAGAAATTGTAGCAGGAATTATGCTTGGGCCTTCTCTATTTGGCTTAGTTGCACCTGCCACCGCAACTGCACTTTTTCCAGCCGAAGCCGTTCCCTTCCTCAATGTGTTGTCTGAGGTGGGGCTGATTTTTTTCATGTTCTTGATTGGTTTGGAACTGAATCCCAAGTACCTCAAAAGCAATTTAGATATAGCGATTTTAACTTCCCACGTCAGCATTCTAGTGCCGTTTTCCCTGGGAAGCATCCTAGCACTGCTGCTGTACCCGATCGTTTCAAATAATAGCGTTTCGTTTACCGCCTTTGCTTTGTTTTTGGGCGCTGCGATGTCAATTACTGCCTTTCCGGTGCTGGCAAGAATTATTACAGAACACAACTTGCAGAATACAAAATTGGGGACGCTGGCCTTGACTTGCGCTGCGGTAGACGACGTGACGGCGTGGTGTTTGTTAGCGGTGGCGATCGCAGTTACTCGTACTAATTCGATGATCGGTGCTTTGCCGACAATTATTGAGTCTTTAATTTACATCGGTTTCATGCTGACTGTAGTCCGCTGGTTCTTGCAGCGACTTTCCAAACACTACAACCGCACTGGCAGATTAACACAGTTAGTGCTTTCGGGAATTTACATGGGAGTTGTAGCTTCTGCCTTAATTACTGAATTGATCGGAATTCATTTAATTTTCGGTGCATTTTTGCTTGGTGCTGCCATGCCGAAAAATGCGGGATTAACCAGAGAATTAGCAGAAAAAACAGAAGACTTTGTACTAATATTTCTGCTGCCAATATTTTTTGCTTATAGCGGCTTGCGGACTGAAATCGGCTTGCTCAACAGTCCCGAATTGTGGCTGCTGTGCGCCGCAGTTTTGGGAGTGGCAATTATCGGCAAATACGTCGGCACTTACGTTGCGGCCAGAGTCTGTGGCATCAGCAACCGCGAAGCTTCAGCGCTGGGATGGCTGATGAATACTCGCGGTTTGACTGAACTAATTGTGCTGAATATCGGTCTTTCCTTGGGCGTAGTTTCGCCGCTGCTATTTACGATGTTAGTCATCATGGCTTTAGTGACAACTTTTATGACTTCGCCTCTGTTGGAGTGGACTTATCCAAAACGGTTAATTAGATTAGATATTTCAGAAGTTAACTCTGAGGATTCAGAATTAGAGGATTTAGAAATTGCTGACAGCAGCGAAGAAACTGCTAATAAATTGCAGCCAACTTATCGAATTTTAGTACCGGTTGCCAATCCCAGCACGCAGAAAGGTTTACTGCGACTAGCGGTAGCGCTGGCGCAGCCTGCTGCTGGTATGGGTGGTGAGGATTTACAGTCGGCGGCGGTTCATCCTCTGAGTTTAATAGAATTAAATGAGGATTATGCCTTTGAAAGTACGCCTGCGGAAGCCGATCGCATTATTCAAGAACGCCGCTCGAAATTATCAGAATTGATTGAGAGTCTGGAACTGCCGGAGGCCCAAAAATTGGTACATCCCATCATTCGGGTTACTAATGATGTTGCCAGGGAAACGGCACAAATTGCGGAAATAGATCGCGCGGATTTGATTTTAGTAGGATGGCACAGACCTACTTTTAGCAGCAACCGTTTGGGAGGACGTGTCGGCCAAATTCTCAGCAACGCTAAGGTGGATGTAGCAATTTTTGTTGACAGAGGCCGGGAAAGGTTGAATAACTTGTTAGTACCTTACGCGGCAAACATTCACGATGATTTGGGGTTAGAATTGGCACTGAGACTATTAGTTAATAGCGAAGAACGCCGTTTGACGGTGCTGCGGGTGGCGGTTGACGGGGAAGCTGAAAACAATCTGAGTTACGAGTTTCAGCGAGTGATGGATCAGTTACCGGTTGAGGTGCGATCGCGAATTGAAACTCCGATTGTGGAGGCTGCTGAGCCAATTCAAGCAGTGGTGGCGGCTTCTGCTAATGCTGATTTAACTATTGCGGGTACGAGTCGGGAGTGGGGAATTGAGCGCCAAACTTTGGGACAGTATACTGATGAATTGGCTGTGCAGTGTCATTCTTCGCTGCTGATTGCGCGGTGCTACGTTAGAGTGCGATCGCACTTGGCATCGGTACTTCCTCAAAGGTAGTCAGTTGACTGTTGACTGTTGACTGTTGACTGTTGTTATTAGTTATTGGTTATTGGTTATTTGTGAGTTAGTATCAATGCCCTGTTTGGCCAATGCCCTGTTTGGCCAATGCCCTGTTTGCCCAATGCCCTGTTTGGCCAATGCCCTGTTTGCCCAATTACCAATTACCAAGATGATGAATCATTTAAGCCTCAAATCACTGGCATTTTACGGCATTGCGATCGGCTCAGTTGCACTGCTGTTTAAAGTAGTAACTGCTTACGGCGAAGCAAATTTAAAGGCGGCCCCGGCAATTGCAGGAAATTATCGCTTCGATCCTAACAGTTTGCCCGAATGTCTGAATTCTGATGTTTTGGTATTGACAATCGAGCAATCGGGTGTTTATTTGAGCGGTAATTTGCGATCGGGCAGCAGAGAGGGCAGGGAAAAAACAGCCCAGGAGAAACCTTCTCTATTTGGTAAGTGGGAAACTCAAGGATTGAACTTGTCGGGTGCGGTTCCTAATTTAGCTGGTTGCAGCGACTCCACAGCAACGGGTCAAAACAGTTCTGTTAAAATGCGCGGAATTGTGGAGCAAGAAAGCCTCAAGGGAAAAATTAGTCTAACTGATAAGACGGCGGCTACTGATTTTACGGCTCAAAGAGAAGCGGCGGTGCAACCCCAGAAGCAGCAACATTGATTGAGCCCAATAGAGAATAAGAAATGGGAAATGGGTAATTCTTTGTCGCTTTCCGACCGAAAGCATCCAGGATACCCGCCACGTGATTCATCCGTCCAGAAATAAAAAACCTGTATCCGATAAAAAAGTCCCCGAATTGATCCGTGGGGTCAGTCGATTTTCGATTTTCGATTTTCGATTCTCGATTTACCCCACAGATAAATCTGGGAGCTTGAACTAGGGTCGAAAATTTTTATCTTTCCACGACTCCTGTACGTGGCAGCGTATCCGTTTTTGGGCTGGGTCAATGCTTCAATTCTAAAATCGAAAATCGAAAATCGAAAATCGATTGACTCTTCCCTTCACCCCTGGCGAAGCAAGGAATCACAAAGCGACGGCGGGGGTGGGGGAGTGGGCGATCGAACTCCTGCCGCCGGAGCTCGCCTGTGACGGTCGGTTGCTGCTAAATTAGAAAATATACCTAAAAGTCAATGATAAAAATAAAGTATCCGAGAGAAGTTCTTGGTTGAGAATTTGTCTTGCTCAAGACCCCCCGTGCCCGTATAGTTTGTTTGGAATGGATGTTGCCGTGATCTTAATGCCGTCAGAAACTTCGCTTACCCAGTCAAACCCGTTAATTTTAGACAGTTTGCCAGACTTGTCGCCTTCCGATGGGGGATGTCCCCGCCGAGCCAGATTGCAAATTGACTTGATGTTGCTGGCGATCGAAGCCTTGTATCTCGGAGGTGCGGAAGAAATGCTGGCAGTGTCAAAGGACCTGGAATTGGAATCAATTATCAAAAATCGGGTGGCCCTTTGGCTGATGCGTAATACTAACCCGCTGAGACGCTATACCCAGCGCCGCTCCCTAACCATTGTGGAGGCAAAAGCGCTGGTGGCGATCGCCTGTAATATGGCGCGTAAGTTAACCGCCACAATTCGGCAGTTGCTGCTAGACTCGCAGCAGTTGCGATCGAGAAATATCCCCCTCAACCAGAACCTGCCGCTGGCCGAGTATTTAGAACGCTTTCGAGCTCACTTTCGATCGCGCATGAACCCCAAGCGATCGCTAGTTGCAGCTTACGATTCCGACGACAAGCTCAACGAACTAGCTTTGAACTTGTTGAGCAAACTGCTATTTTGTACAGGCACAGCCGGAATGCAGCGCTTCTGGGTTAGCCTGTTTGATGGAGAAGTTGAATAAAAAATGACTATTAGGCGTCAGTACAGTCTGCCAAATTGCACCCTGGTTCTAGAAGGGTTGAGCGATGGATCGGCAGCCAGCCAGTTAGATATACGGCCGGTGCTTTCGATATTAATGAGCGCTGAATGCTATGTGACCGGTCTCGGCGATCCCCTAAGCGGGGGACGAGAGTTTTTTGAAAGCTTGGTGAGGGCCGTCAGCAGCTACGCTCAAGAATTTATGAGCGGAGTGCATTATCCCGATCGCTACGGCCCGAATTTGGGCATGGTACAGTTGCACAGAATTGACGGGAATTTGCACCGATTGACGGTTCTACCCGCCTCCACAGGCAGCCCAAGCCAAATCGATCAAAAAACAGAACTGTCGGCAAAAGTAGATTTGACGACGGTACAGCTATTTGACTTGGTAGAGGCGATCGATCAGTTTTTTGCAGACACGCAGACGCTGCCGGAATTGTCGCTGCAATTAACCCCAATTTCCAAGCGTTACGTCAAGTCAGCCGAACCTTTGGCGAAGCGGACTTTACCTGCTGTCGTGGGGGTGTCGAGTTTGGCTTTGGCTGCGATGGCGTTTTTCTTGGTGCCGGTGCCGGAAGTCCAGCGCCAGAGAGATCCGGTGCCGCAGCCCAATCCTGCGGGCCAGAATCAGGGGACGCCGAATCCGGGCGGATCGGGTTCGCCTAATCCCAATCCCACGCCCCCTGCTGACGGTTTGCTGCCGGGGGATCAAACTCCGAACGCTGAATCGAGTTCGCCGACTCCGATCCCCACACCGCAGCCGGACGCTTCACCGTTGGCCACACCGCAGTCGAGCACTTCGCCGGAAAGCACGCCCAGTCCTGTTGCTGAAGGTTTGGCAAGCCCAGAGTTGGCAGCCGTGCCAATTACCGATCCAGGGCAAATTGAGCTGTTGAGGGGCAAACTTTCCCAGCAAATTGACGGATTTGTGAAGGATAAGCCTCCGGTTGATGCGGAGTTGGTTTATCGGGTGAGTGTGGCCCCAGACGGGGCGATTGTCGGTTACAAGCCGGAAAATTCGGCAGCAGTCGATCGATCCGAAACGCCTTTGTCGGAGTTGCTTTACAAACCTGTTGGCACCAGGCCACCTGCGGAACCGCTGGCTGATTTCCGCGTAGTTTTAGCACCGGGTGGCACTGTTGTAGTCACTCCTTGGTAATTGTTGATTGTTGACTGTTAACGGTTAACTGTTGACTGTTAACGGTTGACGGTTGAGTGATACCAAATCCGGCTTATATCAATTCCGGTTGTATCGGAATGATGAAACCGCTCTTGACACAGAGGATACAGAGAAAGGGAAGAGAGAGATGAATAATTCCGATGCCAACGGATTTGATATCAATCGCCGAATCATCTACAAACCGATGGCTGATTTAAAGGCCTGTTGGTGCGATCGGCTTAATGTCTGGGTCAAATCCTCCAACTTGATTGGTGCGAATTATCCACAAAAAAGCTCCTTGTTTTAATAAAACTTTGGCTATTTCATCTTGGGTTCGCCTCGGCAGCATTGTTCGGTAACTAATAGCAGTTTTTATCAGGGTTGCTATACCAGCAAAAAAGGTTTTTTTCAGTTCCGCATCAATCCCCGCCAATGTCGAATTTTTCCGCCAATCTGGACGCACAATGCCGAGGGGCATTAATACTTTTTCTAAACTTTCTCCTAAAGCTACTAACTGGTGAAACCTTTGGGTTTGTGCGTCGGTGGGATGTGTTTTCAACCAGTCTTGAATTTGAGGATTTGACTCTATTTCGGAAGTAATTTTTTTAATTGTCGCGTAAATTGCCTGACTTGAATCTTGGACGCAAGAAGTTGCTGGCGTGACTAAACTTGCGCCGGTGCCGTCTCCGCTGCGGTAGCGGGCCATCATGATATCTAGTTGCTGATTTAATTCGGTTAAAGGCGACAAGGTGATGCCGTCAAAATCGTAGTCGCAACACACGCAGTCTAATTTACAGATGATATCGCAAACCGGGCGATCGCCCAACCAGCCGCGCTGCAAGTCTCCCATGTAGCTTTGCCATTTGCTGGAACCGGCAACTATTCCGTCGGGATTGTGGGCGTAAACTTGTTTGTATTCTATGTCAAAACGCAGTTCGCTGGTAAAGCGATCGCGCACTACTTTTGCTACTCCGAAAGCAAAATGTCCGGTGACAATTCCCAGCGGTGGCCGTTCGCCTTTTTTCCCGCCGATACCCCCGAAACTGTGAATCACTATCCCGATATCTCCTTCTTGCCAAGGGGAGATTGAAGCGTTTTCTGTAGCATCATTTGGGGTTAACAATACTCTTTTTGCTTGCCCTTTTTGGACTGGTGTATTTTCCCAATTTTTGTTGCTTAAATAAGCGAGAGATTTTTTCAGTCCTAAATGTGTTTCATCTGGTGTTAATTGGGCAATTTTACGTGGTTCGATTGCCTGTACTACAAATATACTATCTTCGTCTCTTTCGCCGTAAATGTACCAACCGTCTGGATTTAATGGCGATTGTTCGATTAGGTGATTGGTAGACCTCGCTACGCCATGTTTGTCTGGCTGTACTTGCGGAATCCGAATGATTTCGGCGGCGCCATCAAATTGTTGAGATGTTTTGTTGAAATGCCGGACAATAAATTTGTCGCTGTCGGCTTCTTTTCGCTGTAAAATTGTGACTAAGGCGCAGAAACTTCCGATAATTTGTACTGGTTCGCGATCGATCGTGAGTTCCTGGCGATCGCTGCTGCTATACTTAATCGCAATCACTGGCCTACGCAGCATCACAGTCACGCTGTCTTCGAGTCTGGTGCCTGCTAGAGTTTCTAAAGGGCCTACATTTCGCCAGCCGTTCAATCTATCGGGATGAATGTTGCCAGATTTTTTACTATTTTTAGTCTGTTTTGTGAAGTTGATATCTTGACTGACTGCGTGGACAAAAAACTGTACTTCCCGATTTGTACTCCATTTCAAAAATGCTGTTTTGCCAATAAAATTTTTATATTTTTTTGGTGCATTTATTACTTCAAAAAACACTGTACCGTTGGGCTGGCGCTGTTCGTGTGAGGGCAAAATTAAGCGCCCGTGCCAAAGAGCGATCGGCTTGTAGAGATAGGCAACTGCTGCTGAATTTTCGCAGTTTATCTCCGGCTCAATCGCTATTGAAATATCGCTGGTTCCTCCAAAAATAGTAGCCGCTAAAGTGCCGTCACTTTCTACGAATCGGGGTTCTAAAAAAACCTTTTTAGGTTCGGAAATACTAGCGGTTGAATTGCCAGTCTTTCTGGTGAACGAGCGTATAAAAAAATGGCGGTTTCCCTCCAATTTCGCTTGCAACCAATTAAGGAAAATCCGAATAAAAATAAAAGCTGTTAGACCGGAAATAACAGCCATAACTATCAGCCCCAGGGTCAAAATGAATTGGTTAAAAGACTGACCTGACACTAGAAAAATTGTGGGCCATATCCAAGAAAATGCCGCCATAATATCTAAAAACGAGTTTTAGGTTCGATCCAGTCTGTGCTGGCTTGACTGCCGAAAACTAGAGGTTTGTCCTCGGTGACTGCTACCGTTTGGCCGGTCATATCCACTGCACAAAGTGGCCAAGATCGATCGCCCAAATTGCCTGCGCGGAACAGAACTTTTCCGGGACAAACTTGACTCCAACCCAACAATACAGCATGAGTGTAAAGACTGCGAGCAGGAGCAACGGTATAAGTGTAATTATCATTTTTGTCCCAAATGACACCGTAGTCGGACATATCGGAAGAGTTGAAAAGTGCTTCAAATTCGCGGGCGAGAATGCGGGAACCGTCTTGATTCCAAGAAACAGGCACTAAAATGGCGATCGTCCCGGACATATCTGTATCATCGCTAGCATACATCCCACTTTCGGCCAGTGGCGAAGCAGCCGCCACTGTTTGCAGTTCCCCGGTTTTGAGATTTTCCACAAACATGACGCTGCTAACCCGACACCGGGAGAATTCCGGCTGCACTTGCAACTCAATTCGACTGTAAGCTGCGTATTGGCCGTTAGTTGATACTAGGGATGGACTGCGATAGTAGCGGAGGCCTGTGCCGGCAGTGGAGATCACTTTAGCATGAGTGGCACTAATCCATTCCCAAGGAACGGGATAAGGGCTATTTAAAGGGTCAGTCATCGGTTTTTTTCCAAAAAGTTTTACTGAATTATCCAACAGATTCAGGCTGGCAGGCAACTGACTAGAAACCAGGTTTCTGCCTCGATGCTTCGCCACCAAACCCCAGATTTATAGAAACCGGGTTTCTTTTTTAGATTTTAGATTGGAGGCAAAATCTAAAATCTAAAATCTAAAATTTCAAATCGGATAGGTAAGATATAGCAATCCTCGCATCATTTGTAAATTTCTTACTCCCTCCCCTTGATAAGGGGAGGGTTGGGGTGGGGTAAAAAATTTACGACTCCTGCAAGGATTGCTATAGTATCGAAATTAATTTGGTCTGTACACCGAGAGGGATGAAATATGACGCGATCCTTTAACCAAAAACCTTCAATCCCCCCCACTCGCGTCTCCAAGCCGCGGGGAAAAGGTTTGCTTGTACTGTCGCTGATTTTTCGACTGCTGCTGCTGGGGGTGGGCAGCGGTTTTGCGTGGGTTTTGGGGATGGCGATCGCTCAAATTTATCCGTCAGGCGCGACGGAAATGCCGCTGGCAGAGAGATTGCTGCGTGTAACTCAAAATTTGACCTCCAGCCCCAAACGCGCCCCAGCAACGCCAATTCCGGCGCTTCCGCCACCCACCCCTACACCGACTCCCCAGTCAACAGTCAGTCCTGCCCAGAGAGAGAAATTGCAGTCGGATTTGAGACAGTTGCAGGGCGAACTCAATGCGCTGATTGGTCGCACGGCTGCTTTGGAGAGTCAGTTGGGCAGCAGCCGCCCGACGGAAACTTTGGAAAAGCGTTTGCAGTTGATGTCGCGCGAATTGGCTGCGCCGGAAACGGCGACAAGTCCTGTTCCTGCTTTACCGGCGATCGGCAGCAGCCCGAGTCTGAACCCTGAAACGGTGAATACTACCCCACAGAATGCCAATAATCCAGTGTTTGGGAGGGATGGGCTGATGGTGACTCTGCCTAGCGATGTTTTGTTTGATACTGGCAGCATTTCTTTGCGCGCGGGCACAAGTGCGATTTTGGACAATTTGGTGGCGGAGTTGAGCAATCACGAGGGGGCAACTGTGCGGGTTGCGGGCCACACTGACGACGCGGGGGAAGCGGCGGATAATCGCAATATGTCGTTTGCGCGGGCTCAGGCTGTGGTGCAGTATTTGTCGGGTGTACTCGGTCAGAAGTATCATTGGGTGGCGATCGGCTATGGGGAAAGTCGCCCTTCGGTGGATAATAGTTCCGATACTAATCGGCAGCGCAACCGCCGCATTGAAGTGGCAATTAGTCCTTAGTTTTTAGTCATCAGTCATCAGTCATCAGTCGGCAGACTTGTAGATACTGTTGAAGTGTCAATGGTAGCGATCGAATAATTGGAGTCATATCACATCCGGTTGAACCGGAATGATTTAACCGCAGAGGACACAGAGGACGCAGAGGAAGAGAAGAGAGAGATGAATAATTCCGATGCCAACGGATTTGATATCAAACGGCTTCTGGGATGTTAAAATTGCTGTTGTGAATTTAAGATCAAACCTGGCAACTACGGAATTATACCCAAGTACGAGTGTCCCCGCGATCGGTCACGTAAGCGCTGAACTCCGAAAATTATTATTCCGATGCCAACAGAAACGATATAAATTGTATGTTTCAATTCCCTACTCCCCTTCTCCTTTTCTCCCCTTCTCCTCTTCTCCCCTGCTGTCACGCCGAAGGTGTAACAGGCGGCAAGTCAGAATTATTTTTAGCCTGATCTATTGCCTCTCGATGTTCGCTTCTAAGTTTCGGTTTTAAATACAAGTTTTCAATCAAAGCAGCCACTCCCGCAAACCAAGGTGGCACAATTACCGCTCCAATAATTCCTAAGACTTGAACGCCTCCCAATACAGACAGCAATTGATATAAAGGATGCACACCAACCGATGAGCCAACCAGCAAAGGATCGAGGACGTAAGTTTCTAAATTCTGGATAATTACAAATAACAGTAATACCCACAAAAGTACCCAGCCACCTTTAGCTAATGCTACGATTAATGCTGGTACTGCTCCCAACACGGGCCCGATGAAGGGAATCAAGTTGGTAACACCTGCGATCGCACCCAAGCCTAAAGCAAATTCCGGCATTCCCAAAATGCTTAAACCTGTGGTAATAAATATCCCTAAAATGCCCGAAACTAACACTCGCCCACGAATATAGCTTCCCATTCTTTGACCAATTGGCGCCACTTGTGCGGCTAATCTTCCGTCCCAAGGTTTCGGGAAAAACTGCACCAAACTTTTGATTAGTGTGTCGCTGTCCGCAACCATGTAACCTGAAATAAATAATGCTAAAACTAGGCTAAAGACACCGCCTAGAATGCCTCTAGTTAAACTGTACGATCGCAAAACCAGTTGTTGACTTGATCGAATCAGCCAATTAGTCAGCGATTGAGTGTCCACCAACTGACCGACTAAGGCAGGGGCATCGTCGGTTAGGCGACTCAATACATTAGTTGCTAAGGTTTCCAGGCTTTCGACATAAACTGGTAACTGCCGCAGCAGTAACTCTATTTGTTCAATGACCGTGGGCCCTATTAACACTACCGTCCCGCTAAATCCGCCGATGAGAGTTAAATAAACCATAATCACCGCCAGCCAGCGGGGAACCCGCATCGTTTGGGCCCAATTAACGATCGGGACGATCGAAGCAGCCAGCACAACTGATATCATCAGAATTACTAGCAGGCTCCGCAATTGCCACAGCAGCACTAGCAGCAAGGACGATGCTACAATTAGCAGCAAGTTAGGTAAAGAAATGGTAATCCGCTGTTCTGACATGATTAAGTAATCAAGGTTTGTATTGGCGCTTATGTCATCCCGCATGGCGGGTTTATTTATATTCTCATTTACCAAATATATGTTCGGTAAAACCCGCACCTACTCATATTATAATAAAAAGTAACATCGGTTCAAAAAAAAAAATATGCAACCGCCATATTCAGCCCAAGATTTCTCCACCATTTCGTCTATAAAATCACCAACACTGTTTTACGACTGGCAAAATTATCGCTGTGCTTATGATGTTTATAACCCAATTACTGCGACAGAAGATAGCATCCCTTTGTTATTAATCCATCCTATAGGAGTTGGATTGTCAAGAGTATTTTGGCAGAGATTTTGTGAGAGTTGGTACAAATCAGGCAACACTAATCCGATTTACAATCCCGACCTTTTGGGCTGCGGCGATTGCGAAATGCCCGCTGTGGCTTGCTATCCAGACGATTGGGCGGCACAGTTGCAGTATTTCTTGGAAACTGTAGTCAAAAAACCTGCGATCGTCCTCGTGCAAGGTGCTTTACTGTCTGTAGGCTTGGCTTTAGCAAAAATGCAGCAGGAAAGCGGCTCAAATTTAATTCGCGGCTTAGTTCTCGCCGGGCCTCCAGCTTGGGCGGTAATGAACAAACATTCGACAGAAAGACAGCAAAGAATTGTCTGGAATTTGTTAAATTCTCCCTTGGGAAACGCTTTTTACCGCTACGCCAGACGCGCTGAATTTTTGCGTTCTTTTTCTGTGAAACAACTGTTTGGCGATGCGGCGAAAGTTGACAGCGAATGGTTAGATGCTTTGCAGGCGGGCGCAGCAAATCCTGACAGCCGTCACGCCGTTTTCTCGTTTTTAGCGGGGTTTTGGCGCCAGGATTATAGCGGTACGATTCAAAAGTTCGATCGACCCGCACTCATTGTCATGGGAGAAAAAGCCTCAAGCATCAGTCAAGCGGGTAAGGAAGAGAAACCGGATGAAAGATTAGCGCAATATTTAGCCTATTTTCCCAATGCGGAAGGTTTATTAATTCCGGGGCGGAATGTTTTACCTTACGAATCAACCGCAGAATTTGTCGCGGCTGTTGCCGAATTTGTGGATAAGTTAAATAAAAATTCAATCTCTTTATGAAGTGGTCGTCTAATAATAACTGACACAGTTAATAGACCTCATCATGTGTCCCAATATCGAGTAAAACAATGACTTCACTATTTGTTTCCGTATCCTCTTCTATCGAGAACACGATACGACAATCATAGCCGCAAGAGCAGGACTGAAGACCGTCGAGTTTGCCGCCTAGTTTGTGGGTACCTAGGTTTGGAAAAAATACATCTGCTTCCATTTGTTGAAGAGATTCTTCAATACGTTGCTGGAACTCAGGATTTCGTTTGACAAACTTGCGAAATGCTCGTTTGAATTTGGGAGTCAGAACCAGTTGTCTCATGCTTCCGGCTCGTCCAAAGACTGGCGTAATGTTGAAATAACATCCTCGGCTGACTGATGTCGAAATTTGCCTGTACGGAAATCAGCTAATGTTTGTTGGGCATCAGCAGCTATTTCCGCGCGGACACTCTCGCGGTGACGGTTTTGCAGGATTTTTATCAGCATTTCCTGCTGTTCGTAGGACAGTTGTAAAGCAGTTTCTAGCACTTGGTCGAGGGTATTCATAGAGTTAGGCTATTAGCTCTAAAGTTGAACAACTTGCGAAGTTGAGTAAATTATATCGCTTATTCAAAGACTAGGCTACACTAAAAAAAATGTACTAAACTCGGTTTTGTCATGAGCGACAACATCATTACGATTGAAGCAGGTAAACGCAGTGGAAAGCCTTGCATCAGGCGAATGCGAATTACCGTTTATGATGTGCTGGGTTGGCTGGCTGCGGGAATGTCTCATGCACAGATTATGGACGACTTTCCAGAGTTGAGGGAGGAAGACATTAGAGCGTGTTTAGAATTCCGCGATTGAAATCGCTTAAGAGTCAAGCGAAGTCTGCCTCCTCCAACTATGAATTTGGTTTTAACTGCGGTGCCAAATTGTTGTACCATCCTTTTGATCTATTAAAGTAATTCCCTTGTCCTTAAGTTCGTTGCGAATGCGATCGCCCTCAGCGAAATTCTTAGCTTTCCGGGCATCTTTCCGCTGCTGAATCATCACCTCAATATCCTCATCACTCAAACCATCAACAGCATCATTGCTATCACTTTCCGGCTGAACTTCTAAACCCAAAACCCCCGCCAAACTCACCAAAGTTACCCATTTTTGCTGCAACAAATCCGGCAAAGTCTCTGTTTTTCCCTGATGCACTAAAACATTACCTTCTTTGGTTAATTCCTTAGCCAATTCAAACAAAACCGTCACAGCGCCGGGAGTATTGAAATCATGATCCATCGCTGATTGAAATTCCTGCACAGCTTTGCCATCCTCTCCAGTTTTCTCAACGTCCCAACTCAGTTGAGAACCGTATCTGCTACCAAACAGTAAACCTTCATTGATGGTATTCCAGCCATTTCGAGCGCTAGCGATCGCCTCTTCGGTAAAATCAATTTGACTGCGATACTGCGCCATCAACACAAACAGCCTCACCGCCATCGGTTCCACCGCTTTTGACTTATCGCTCTTACTCCCCCCCTCAGCAAGGGCAGATTCATTGTCACTCTTACTCCCCCCCTTACCAAGGGGGGGCTGGGGGGGGTTAGATTCCAAATCGCTCGACCAATTCCCATCCAACAAATCGCGAATTGTAATAAAATTGTGCAAAGATTTCGACATCTTTTTGCCATTGACAGTCACAAAAGCATTGTGCATCCAATAATTAGCAAGCGACTTGCCCGTCGCGGCTTCAGATTGAGCAATTTCGTTCTCGTGGTGGGGGAAAGTTAAATCGGAACCGCCGCAGTGAATGTCAATTGTTTCGCCCAAGCAATCGCGCACCATCGCCGAACATTCGATGTGCCATCCGGGGCGACCTTTTCCCCAAGATGAATCCCAAGCAGGTTCTCCGGGTTTAGCGCTTTTCCACAGGGCAAAATCTGACGAATCTTGCTTTTTTTGAGCTTCTATTTCTGCGGTTTCCAATCTACCGCTAGCCCCGGCCTGCATTTCTTCCAACTTGCGGCCCGAAAGTTTTCCGTAATCGGCAAACTGCCTCACGTTGTAGTAAACGTCGCCACCGGAAGCATAAGCATAACCTTTATTTTCTAATTCGTGAATCAGCCGTTTAATGCCGTCCATTGTATGGGTGGCGCGGGGATATTCATCGGCCCTGAGAATATTCAGCTTGTCCATATCTACGAAATATTCCTCGATGAAGCGTTGGGCCACGGCTTCCATTGTGGAATTGGTTTCGCGGGCGCGGTTGAGAATTTTGTCGTCAATATCTGTAAAATTCTGCACGTAGCGCACATCGTATCCTCGCCACATCAGATAGCGCCGCACCATGTCCCAAACAATGTAAGCGCGGGCGTGGCCGACATGGCAGTAATCGTACACCGTAACGCCGCAGCAGTACATCCGCACCTTGCCTGGTTCGAGGGGTTCAAAAGGTGATTCGCGACGGGTCAAGCTGTTGTAAAGCGTTAGGGGCATGGGATTTGATATTTGGGATTGACGTACTGCTCTAATTTATTATATTGCTGTTGGTGAATCTTTCGGTGTCACTACCAAACATCTGTTAAATCTAAGACAAATCCCGGTAACACATCTTCCCCTGACAAAGTGCTGGGATTATCTAATATTTCCACATCCTGATTTTGTCTGTATATTTCGACTTTCTTATTTTTACGATCGATTAAGCACCCCAAACTTGTTCCATTTGCCATGTATTCCCGCATTTTTTCCCGCAATGGTTCCAGGTTGTCAGGCTTAGAACGCAATTCTACAACAAAGTCTGGACAAAGGGGAGCGAAGCCTTCTTGTTGTTTGGGTGTGAGAGTTTGCCACCGTTCTAATTTAACCCAGGAGGCATCTGGGGAGCGATCGGCACCATTGGGCAGTTGAAAACCGCTAGAAGAGTTAAATGCTACTCCCAGCTTGGTTTGGCGATTCCACAGCCAGAGTTGTCCTTCAATATCTAGGTTTCGATTGCCTGTCTCGCTTCCAGTGGGGGGCATAACAATTAATTCTCCTGTAGCAGTTCTCTCTAGCCTTAACTCACGGTTGACGGCAGCAATTTGCTGGAACTGTTCGTGAGTTACTTTGAAGGTTTGGGGAATGGTAATGGTGGTTTTGAGCATACTGTGCGGTCTCGCGATGGCTATTATCTATTCTATCGTGTCACAATCTTTTTTTACTATCAAAATTTGATTGACAAACTCCGCAGATACCATTTAACATTTAATTAGATGCTAATTTGCTGTCCTTTTTATGATAAACCTTTCAAGAGACATACATTCTCTCACCGATTTCAAACGTAATACGACTGAGTTGTTGCAGCGGCTCAAGCGAACAAAACATCCTTTAGTTCTAACTGTCAACGGGAAAGCAGAGTTAGTTGTTCAAGATGCAGAATCCTATCAGAAGCTTTTGGATGCGGCTGAGTTATTAGAGACTTTAAAGGGAATTAAACTGGGGTGGGAACAAAGCTCGCGAGGGGAAGGGAAAAAAGCGGAAGATTTTTTTAATCAACTGTTTGACAAGTTAGACCGTTCCCGATGAATCAGAAATATCAAGTCATATCGTTTTCGGTTGCATTGTCAGTCCTGGACGCGCTTCGATCGAAGAAACCGGGTTTTTAACCAAATCTGCGGGTTGTGACGATTATTTCGGAAAAAACCCGGTTTCTGGGCCCCATGCGAAAGTCCTGAAATTGAATAAATCGAGCTGATCGATTAATTATACAAAACTTATGTAAATATCTGTCTACACAAAATTAGTTTTTGGTCAAGACTGGCCGAACTAGAAATTTTGCGATCGGGCTGAGAAACCGACTTATTTAGTTAGATTTATCTGCGTAAAACATCCTGATGACTCTGCCTGACAGTCGGAATTGATGCTATACATACAAATAAATCTTAAACATGAAACTAAATTTGGCAATCCCTGGATTACTGATCGCACTGTTAGTTGGCTGTAACGACACTACGACAGTTGCAACATCACCATCACCAAGCGTTGCAGCTAATCCGACTAGCAATCCGGTAGTATCAGAACAAACACCCACACCGACACCCACTCCGGTAGTATCTGAAAAAATACCCACACCCACATCCACATCGACAAAACCAACTAATCCTTTTGATAGCGATTCATTCCCCAAAGCAGGTTGTGGCGATAAAATGCCAACTGTCAGTAAAACAGATACAGTTAACTTATATCCAGTGTTTGTTGATTACAGCGACAGCAATTTACAAACTATCAAGGATAATTATTGTGGAGATGCTTTTTTTAAAATAACCACAAAAGATCAGGACAAAAAATACGTTATACAAGTCGCATCTTTCACTAGCGAAGAACGTGCTAATCAATTTAAAGAATTTCTGGGAACTAAATTAAGTAGTGTCAATGCCAAAGTAGGAGAGCCTACCGTAAGAGCTGTAAAACCTCAAGGTGATGTAAAAACTCAAGGTGAAACAGCTAATGAATCAACTAACATTTCAAGTTCAGCATCCTCTATTGGAAAGGCCGCACAACTAACTCCTAAGCAAATCAAAGAATTAATAGAGATGGAAAATCGTCTGACTGTCCCGGTAGAGCAGTCAAACCTCAAATTAGAGAAGGTTAAAGCTATTCTACCGACCTATGTTCCGCCTGGATTTGAAGTGAAGGACTTCAGCATATCTCTATGTGACTATCCTGGTAAATATCCTGGAGAAAAGTTAGGTAGATATAGCTATTTTATTACTTATAGCAATTCGAGCAATAGCTCATTTTATATCCAAACTCGGCCTTGTCGCGTGTATATGTCCAAGCCTACAGTTGTCAAAGATATTCAAATTTCCTCAAATAAATTCGCTCAAATAAATCTTCAATTAATAAAATTCGATCGGTCGATCGACAACACTAAAATTAGTGGAGAAATCTTGTCTTCTCATCCTGAATATCCTGGAGATTTTCAAAAAATACTGTCTTTGACATCAGAGGGCAGCAATCCTATAAACTGGCAAGAAGCAAGAAAGATTATGGAGTCTATGGACTATCTAAATAATCAAAACTAGGGAAGGCTAAAAATGTAGGTTGTAGGTTGGGTTTTGCTATGCTCTACCCAACCTACCTTAAATTAACCTACATTTTTTTATTGCATATTTTTAAGCTATCATTCTGAGAAAGTTTTAAGCCATCCTTCTCAGAATAGTCTAGTGTAAGATAATCTTGCAACCAAGTACATCCATTTTTCATTAAATCTGTTAGGTTATCAATAGATCGAACACTCACAAATCCATTGTCGCCAGCCAGTGCAAGGCGCCGATCATTCTGTTTCGGGCTAAACGCAATTGACCAAATTGCTCCTTTTGGATTTCGGAACTCCGCTACTTGCCGCCCCTGAAAATCCCATAACCGAACTGTCCCATCCATACCCCCTGTCGCAATCAGTTTTCCATCATGACTAATGGCTAACTCATTAATTCCGCTTTGATAGCTAAAGAATTCTTTCTGCTGTTTTCCAGAACGATCCGAAATTTTCACATTGCCCGTCTTATCAGCCGTCACAATCTGATTTCCATCCGGTGTAATCACCAAACTGCTAATTTGAGTTTGATGCACTTTCCATTTATTAATCTGGTTGCCATCTAAATCCCAGAATGCTACATTCCCATCCCCATCCGCTGTCACAATCTGCTTTTTATCTGCCGTAAACACTACACTAAATATTGCATTTTCCTGCTTTTGAGTCACCTTCACCAGTTCGCCAGTTGGACTCTTCGGCTTCCAAATCCGCATCATCTTGTCAGTACCTCCCGTCGCAACTAGCTGGCTATCGGGACTTACCGCAACACTCATGATATCTCCCTGATGTATTTCTTGTGTCTCTTTATTAATATTTAGGTTGGCTTGTGCTTCGGTTAAGCTACCTTTGAGATTCCACACTCTCGCAATAGGAATATTTAAACCACCCGCAACAATAAAGTTGCCATCGGGACTAAAAGTAATATCCTGCACGTTGTTTTTACCGCTGGATATACGTTGAATAGCTTCTTTCCAAACCTTCAATTCCTTTCCCGATTTAGCATCCCATAACCGCATCACACCTTGATTGCCTGCACCTGCAATAGTCTTTCCATCGGGACTAAATGCGATCGCATTCACATCATCCTTAAACCCAGTCAACTCAAGCCGTTGTACTGGTCTATCTGCCAAATTCCACAGCCGTATAAATCCATCTCGCCCCGCAGATACTAATCGCTTCCCATCCCCGCTAAAACTAGCAGTTAAAACTACCCCCCTATGCCCCCGGAAGTTCTGAAGATTTTCCCCGGTTTGGGCATTCCACAACTTCACACTCCCATCATCCGATCCGGTTGCGATACTCTTACCATCAGGGCTGAAATTAACCACCATCACCCATCCTTGATGCCCTTCTAGTCGCCGGACTTCTTGCCCATTCACTGTCCAAATTCTGGCTCGATTATCATCGGAAGCCGTTGCCACAAACTGGCCATCTGGACTCAGACTTACTCCCAACATTTTTTTGATTTGCGGATGTTTGAGTTCACCCAGCTTATTTCCCGTAATCGTCCAAATCCTAGCCAGTCCATCATTTCCAGCCGTTGCGAGTGTTTGCCCATTTTTACTAAAGGAAATTGCTGTTACCTTGTTCCCATGCGCTGCCCAAGTTTTGAGTTGCCTGCCAGATTTATCCCACAGATAAACCGTGCCGTTGCCCTTTCCTGCGATGATTTTCTGACCATCAGGACTAACTGCGATCGCGGTAAAACTGTCATAGTTCGGCTTACCCTCAGCCACCAACTGCTTAATTTGCTGACCCGATTTATTCCACAGCCGGACAGTCCCATCTTCACCTGCACTAGCAATGACTGGATTCTGGGCATTCCCTCCAACACAGACGGCATTCACACCACTCAGCAAACCTCCCTCATGCCCTTGAAGACTTGCTTCTTCTTTACCAGCAAAGTTCCACATTTGGAGAGTACGTTCTTTGTTTTCTTTGCCTTCGCCAGCCGTTATAAAGCCTTTGCCATCTGGCAGAAATACAGCACCTTTGACCTCACCCTGTCCCGCCTCAAAGTAATTCTGTTCGTGAATATCATCTAAGATTTTTTGTAGTGCCAATACTGGACTCACAGCAGGATAATCTTTTGGGTTATTTCTATTCCCAATCAACTTTTGTAAATCTTGAGTGCTTTGCATTGCGGAGACTAAAGAACTTAGCTCTCCTGAAGTGAACTGGAACAAAGCATTAACGCCTGCCTGTTCTAGTTGTGTACCTGTTTGGGCTTCTATCTGTTTGTTAATTGCTATAGCTGCCGAGCCTAAAAATACAGCACCTAAAAACATACTCACTGCTAAATAAACATTGCCATAGCGAATTTTCTTTTTAGCTTTTTCGTGTGCAGTCGCCAATATCCGAGTTTCCTTTTCTTTTGCCTCTAAAGCAACCTGAGTTTCTAATTTTTCTCGTTCTTGGCGTTCTTTCTCAGCTTTTTCCCTATCTCTCAATAGCAAACTTTGCTGAATATATTCTCGCTCTTTTGTCAAGTCTTCTTTATGCTTTTGTAACCAATCTTCAGCATCAGCGAGAGGTTTGCCCCGTAACAATGCACCGGAATCGCGGTCGCTTTTCTCCCACTGGCTCATAGCCGCTCGCAGTCTTTCTAACCAAGTGCCGAAGTCGCGGTTGTCATTCATCCACGTCTCGATCAGAAGCCATTGCTTAATTAGTGTCTCATGTATGATTTCTACCGTATCCTCATCGTCTGCATTGCGGTTAGTAACAACTAATCGCTTTTCGGCTAGAATCTGTACCAAACGCCAGTTTTTTTCTCCTAATTCAGTTTTTTTTGCAACCCTACGTACATATCGCCTGTCTGTTCGATCTGTTGTAAATTGGCTAAAATTTACAAGTTGAATAAATATTTTTGGTAATTGGTCTTTCTGTGCTGGAGTCAAATTATTATAAACTTCATCAGCATATGTTGCTAAAGCACCTTTTACTTCCCCTATTTCTGTATAATCTTCATGGGTTAGTTGTAGGTCAGTTGGCTTTTTCTGTAAACTGGCTTTTTTCAGTCTTTTGCTTCGCTTGTTCCACAACTCCTCTAAAGCAAATTCCAGTAAAGGTAAACAATCTTCTTTATTATATACATCACTTAAAATGCGTTCTACCAAACCGTCTTGAAATGCCACTTCATATTTCAAAGCAGGCTGTTCAATTACCTGCTCTAGCTTGTCGCGTGTCATCGAACCTAATTTTATATCGCCTTGCTTCAATGCCTCTGCGAACGGTGGATAAGAAAGAGCTTTATCTAAGAAATCTACTCGCATCGTTGTCACCATCACCGTAGAAAGTGACTCGTGATTAGACGGTTGTATAATACTTAACAACAAATCCAGAAACAGGTGCTGAGTCTCGTCATTGTAGGACGTGTATAGTTGCTCAAACTGGTCGGCAATTAACAGTAGTTTATGATGGGGATGCCGGCTTTGGATACTGGTAAAAAGTTTGGCAATTTCCAGCTTATTGTCTTTAAGTTTTTGAGCTAAATCTATAGCAGTAGTTCGATCGTCATCTGACCTGTACAAGGGAAGCAGTGCTTCAGCAAGTACATAGAAAGGGTCAGGGTTAGAACCAAGACGAAAATAGGTAAAAAGCCAATTTCCTTGTTCTGCTAATTTTGGTATCAATCCCGCCAATACCAAGGAAGATTTACCACTACCGGATGCGCCCAAAATGGGAATAAAATTACGATTGTGAGTTGCCTTTTTTAATTCATCTATTTGCGAATTACGTCCAAAAAATAATTCGGCGTGTTTGGTTTCAAAGTAAGAAAGACCCCGATACGGGCTTGGACGTTCAAGCTCTTCAACAGAAATATCGGCAGATTTTATTGACGCAGTTCTGTCATCTTCACGGTAGTTGTGAATGACGTACATATATACATCACCTGTTGCTGAAACAGCACCATATTGCGTTCCACTAATTGTTTGTTGGATATTGCCTTCAGTCATGTCTATCTAATCCGTTAAGTAATATTTTTAAAATTTGAGCTACAGGTAAGGACACGACATTACCGTGTCCTTACAGATATAGCGTGCTATGTCTAGCTGTAATCTTCAGAATGGGTATAAGATTATTTCTTCCCGTCTTCTGCTGGTGCGTTGTCATTGATTTGACTTATCGTCGAATTTCCAGTTGCAGAGGTGGCAGCAAATTTAACGTTACTAACATTCTGGGTGATATTAGGTACGCCACCTGATTGGTCTTTGAGTTGATTGAGCAAATCTTTAGCTAATTTCACCAGTTCTGCATCATCATTAGCTTTAGCGATTTTTACCTCAGCCTCTACTGTTGCTTTGCGATCGTCTCTGTCCGGTGTTTTTTCCAATTTGTTAACCGCCTCAACCAAGTCGCTATCTTGACCATGTTTCTTGGTTAAAGCCTTTTTAAGGCTTGTGTAAGCGGCTGTGAGCGCATCGGTTGCTAAATTTCCTGCAACTCCTAAAAAAATTGCTGAGGTGATCGGGTCCATAGTTTCTCCTTGATTATCAATATTAAAGAAGTCTGATTACTTTTCACTTTCAGTCCTCCGACAGCCTCAGCCGGATGTTTTGGAGTTTATCATCTTCCCAAAGACATATTCATTCTCAGGACTTGCCGACTCAGACCAAAGAAACCGGGTTTTTATGCGTTTCTGCGTCTTGTGACGAAGTTTTCTCGCAAAAACCCGGTTTCTGGCCACCCGTGCGTAAATCCCAAGCGGATCGCTTATGCTGGAACGATCGCCTCTTGAAGATGGATAATATTTCCCTCTGAATTTAAGATATAAAACCATTCCCTCGGAATGATAGTTTGATTCAGTATTATAAGATGATGGCTCAACTCTTCAATAGAGAATGTTTCTACATAAGTGACAGTTTTTGTATCGCAGGGTTTGAGGCGATCGTTTTCTCCAATGTAGCGACCCTCACCAACATAACCTAAACTTGACAAAAGTTCTTCTACTTCTGGTTCGATGATGGGCATACTTAAGTCGTCATCTGGGTAATCGACAAAAATAGCAATTTTACCTGTTGCCGGAACTTCTAGTTCTGGAGAAGTCCAACCCTGTTTATAGTCCCAAACAATTGTACCTTTAGTCTTCATCTTCGCCTCCTGGGAAAATACACTGCCAAATGTTCTTCTGAAAGTGTTGAATGGCGAGTAACTTCCGTCCTTATGCTTCTTCTAAGCAACGTTCAACTGCTTTTTTTCTGGTTCCTGCTACAACGGATTCGGTTTGAGGATTCCCCATACGCTGGATTTCATCTTCAGGATCTTCGAGATAGCTAAGTGGGTTAGTTGTCATTGTCCGAACCTTCCTGCTGCTGTTGACGGCAGCAAAGTGCTCGATCGATCAGCTTGGCAACTATCCAAGAAACCGATCGCTCTTCTGAGGCTGCCCACGCCTCTAAAGCGACTTTCTTTTCTTTGGGGATGTATACCGCTATCAACTCCCGCTTGCGTTTTCCACCCACGAGTTCTTTTTCTTTTAATTTTATAGACATTGTATCTTCTATCTTGGATTTTACTATGCTACTATATGCTATAGTAGCATATAGTATGAACGCGCCAACAAAAATTTAATCCCTTGGTGACAGGAAGTGATGGAGAGGGAAGCATCGGGAGAATAGTTGGCTGGAAGTGCGATCGTATTTCTAAAGATATAGATATTTCAGACGGATCGCCCCCACCCTCCAAACCCATCAAAAGCCCCCTAGGGCAATATGTCATCAAATCCTGACATTTGCTGCTGCACCGATCCCCCCAATCTCCCAAATGTCAAGAGTCCCTGACACATTGATCCCCAAAATCACGAAAATGCGTATAAGTACCCAGGATTGAGGCAAAAGACCCCTTGACCCGATCGCAACTTGTCTGCAACATTGAGTCATGACAAAGCGATCCCAAAGAAATGCTTGGATTAAGCAGCCCTGGGAGTCGAATAGCGCGTGTGCTGCCAGCACAGCGTTGCTAGCTAGCAGCACCGGTCGCACTCACAAAATCGATCTTGTCAATCAAGAATCGACAGATAAAGCTTTATTTAGATCGGACGGTGCGCGCAGAAGCCAATAAGTCCAAACCCCCGATCGCATAGGGGAAAAGACAAGCTAAAAACAAGCAAGGCTTCAAAGGTTGGAGAGATTTGGAAGCTCGATAATATGTCAATTTAAAAGAGTTTCTAACTCAAAAAGTCAATACATTTGTGTTGAAAGGAAAAATCTAACCCGCCATCCTAAATTAGTGGAGAACCAACTCATGGCAAAAGAACGCCCACCATTAGAAGAGATGACTTTGCGACAACTCCGCAGAGTTGCTAGCGAATGTGGAGTCTCTCGCTACAGCCGGATGCGGAAATCGCAACTTCTGGCATCAATTCAAGAAATTCAACACACCAAATTTTCCTACAGCCCATCTCGCAAATTAGAGGCACAAGAAGCAGTGGAAGCAGCAAAGTTTGAACTCGGTCAAGAAGATAGAACAGGCGGTTCTTTGTCGTCTGTAGATGAAGGTTTAGCAGATTTGCCCAACGGCTACGGCGAAAGCCGGGTGGTTTTAATGCCCCGCGACCCAGAATGGGCTTACACCTACTGGGATATTCCCAACAATCGCAAAGAAGAATTGCGTCGCCAAGGAGGACAACAACTCGCCCTGCGGATCTACGACGTTACAGATGTTAACCTCGAAACTCAAAGCCCGCACAGCATTCAAGAATATCCCTGCGACGAACTGGCGCGGGAATGGTACGTGCCAATCCCCGTCAGCGATCGGGACTACGCGATCGACATCGGCTACCGCTGTGCAGATGGCCGTTGGCTGGTATTAGCTCGATCGGCTGAAGTCCGCGTTCCTCCCGTGTATCCCAGCGACTGGATTGAAGATCAATTCATCACCCTCGACTGGGAAGAAGAATTGCAGGGCAAAACCTTCGCCGAACTGGTTCCTCCGGCCAAGAAACTCGCAAAAGCAGTCAATGGCGGTGGTTACAGCACCAGCAACGCCATCTACGAACAAATCTTCGGCATGGCAGAATCTGCCGAATCCCTGCGCGTAGCCGGTTCTGTCTTCGGTTCCATGCAGCACGTAGCCGGTTCCGTCCAGCAAGTCGGCATCCACGAACAAGCTCTAAGTTCCTACGTGTTCCCCTCCGGCGTCGGAATGTGGGCGGCTCCCACCATGTCCGGCCTCACCACGTCGGGTGTCGGTATGTCCGGTCTCACCGCGTCGGGTGTCGGTATGTCCGGTCTCACCGCGTCGGGTGTCGGTATGTCCGGCCTCACCATGTCGGGTGTCGGTATGTCCGGTCTCACCATGTCCGGTTTCGGTATGTCGGGTGTCGGTATGTCGGGAGTTGGCTTCGCCGCCCCGATGCGCCCCCGCCAGTTCTGGTTAGTTGCTGATGCCGAACTGATCGTCTACGGCGCCACCGAGCCCGACGCTACCGTCTACGTAGGCGGACAGCCGATTAAACTCAATGCTGACGGCACTTTCCGCTTCCAGATGTCCTTCCAAGACGGCTTAATCGACTATCCGATTTTTGCAGTAGCAGCAGACGGCGAACAAAACCGCGCCATCCACTTGAAATTCAACCGCGAAACCCCAGAACGGCGCACCAATACCAAGCAGGATGCTGTTGTGGAATGGTTGGGCTAATTGCTCGCGGTTGATCGATCAACGGGCGATCGTGCAGGTTTGTGCCAATTTTTTAACCATCACAAGGCATAGCCTCAGCCGATCGTCATTTGTTAATCTTAATTCCAGACAACAACCCATAACACCCCCTATACACCGTTCTCCTGTTTTGAGGAGCGGTGTTTTTTGTATTTAGAACTTACTCAGAAACCGAGTTTTTATAGTAGAATAGCTCGTCGATCGGGCGATCGACAAAAGTTATACCAATGCTTAAAAGTAGGAATAAATATAGATTGTATGCGAGCATCTGTAGGGAATTAGGCTGGGTATAAGTCCCTACTTTGTTTCATCTGAGATATTGCACAATTCTCAATTACTTGTTTAGGAACAGGCTTTCCGGCCTGTTCCACAAGAGATGAATTTCATTGTGGAACAGGCCGGAAAGCCTGTTCTTGACAATGGTGCAAGATGTGAGTTTCATCCGATTGACAACTGCTATCTTAGACAATTTTCTTAATATCTCTCTGTAGATAGATGTTGACTTAACTCGCTATCGAGAGTGTTAAATCAAAATGTGCAATCTTCACTCAAGAATTATTAAGTAAGCTAAAGTTTACTTAAACTTTTATTGCACAAACTCGCTAAATCCAGCGAAACAAAAGAAAGCGAGTTATGAGAGAAAGAAGGCGATCGCACCGCCATTTCTCAAAAGCAAATGCAAAAAATAAATTCCCCGCAGCAACGAAGGCAGAAGCCTCGTCTTTTAGCCTTATTCGCTGTCACATTAGCCACCGTCTTGCTTTTATTTATTCTGCCGGCACTGACTCAACAGCCAGTCGTGCTCACCATGTTAATGCAAGGTCAAGACCTTGTTAACTGGAAACCCTTTGTCAAAGAATTTGAACAGAAAAACCCCGACATTCGCATCAACCTTATAGAAGGGCCTTTTGACAGCAACCTCATAGAAAATCTTTACACATCTGCCTTTCTTTTAGGCGAATCGCCCTACGACATCATCAACATGGATATTGTCTGGGTTCCCAAATTTGCAGCCGCAGGTTGGGTAAGCGATTTGACAGACAAAATTCCCCCGGAACAACTTTCCAAATTCATTCAAGGTAACGTCGAAGGCGGACGGTATCGGGGCAAACTTTACCGAATTCCCCATGCTTCCGATGCCGGAATGCTTTATTACCGCAAAGACATTTTAGAACAAGCGAAAATTCCTGCGCCTAAAACCTTTGAAGAGATGGTAAAAATATCTCAAAACTTGCAAAAACAGGGAAAAGCAACTTGGGGTTATCTGTGGCAAGGCAAACAATACGAGGGAGTCTCTGCGATGTTTGTCGAAGTGCTCTCCGGTTTCGGCGGCTTCTGGGCTAACCCTCAAACTTTTGAAGTTGGGTTAGATAAACCGGAGGCAATTAAAGCAGTGGAATTTCTCAAAAATACGATCGCCTCGGGCATTTCTCCTCCGGGTGTCACCACCTACGGCGAAGAAGAAACCCGGCTTTTGTTTCAAAACGGCAAAGCGCTATTTTTGCGAAACTGGCCCTATGTTTGGAAGCTGGCAAATGCCGAAGGATCGAATGTTAGAGGCAAAATTGCGATCGAGCCAATGCTCAGCAGTACGGGTAAAACAGGCGGTTCCTGCTTGGGAGGCTGGGGCTGGGGAATTGCCAAAACCTCAAAACATCCAGAACAAGCCTGGAGAGCAATTCAGTACCTTACCAGCGAGGAAACCCAGCGCAAATTTATTTTAGAAACTGGTTTGATTCCCAGTTACAAATCCCTATTTACTAACAAAGAAATAGTCGCAAAATATCCCCACTACCCGCAACTGCTAAAAGTAGTGGAACGGCCAGCTTTGCGCCCGCCCCTGGCACAATACGCTCAAGCTTCTGATATTTTGCAGCGCTATTTAAGTTCAGCTTTTACCGGGAGAATGAGTGCAGAACAAGCAATGAAAGCAGCAGCTAGCGAAACTCGCAATTTATTAGGCAGTTTGAAACCAGCCAAAGCTTCGTAAAACTGACATCTTGCTATTCTGTTAGAAACAGGCAAGATCCCTGTTCCAAAAAGAGTTAATTTTTTTATTGTGGGGAGTAGGGGTTGGGCATCTTGCCCGCCCGAACAGGCAAGATGCCTGTTCCACAAAGAGTTAGAAACAGGCAAGATGCCTGTTCCACAAAGAGTTAGAAACAGGCAAGATGCCTGTTCCACAAAGAGTGATTTTTTTTATTTTGGGGAGTAGGGGTTGGGCATCTTGCCCGCCCGAACAGGCAAGATGCCTGTTCCACAAAAAGTTAATTCAATTGTGGGGTGGGTTTCTAGCCCGCCCAAAAATAAATTAAAGGTGAACAATATGCAATTAGACAAGATGCGACAGCGCGAACAAAAAACCGGATGGATATTAGTAGCACCAGCTTTGATAATTCTGCTGCTAGTATTTGCTTACCCAATATTACGCGCTTTTTGGCTGAGTTTATTCACCCAAAACCTCGGTACTGAATTAAAACTGGTTTTTTCCGGTTTTGCTAACTACAGTCGAATGTTAGGTGACGGGCGTTTCTGGCAAACTTTAGGCAACACCACAGTATTTACAGTCGCCTCTGTTGTGCTGGAATTAATTATCGGTATGGGCATTGCCTTAGTATTAAATCAATCCTTCCCAGGGCGCGGCATTGTTCGGACAATTTCCCTGCTACCTTGGGCGCTGCCCACTGCATTGATGGGAGTAGCTTGGGCGTGGATTTTTAACGACCAATACGGCGTAATTAACGACATTTTGAGGCGATTAGGATTGATTAAAAATACCATTAGCTGGCTGGGAGATCCGACTTTAGCAATGATGGCAGTAATTACAGCAGATGTGTGGAAAACTACGCCCTTTGTCAGCTTGCTTTTGCTAGCGGGATTGCAATCAATTCCCGCTGATTTGTACGAAGCACACGCGATTGACGGCGCGAGTAGCTGGCAGAGTTTCCGTCAAGTTACGGTGCCCCTGCTGATGCCGCAAATTGTGATTGCTTTGCTGTTTCGATTTGCCCAATCTTTCGGCATTTTTGACTTGATTCAGGTGATGACGGGAGGGGGGCCGGCGGGGGCAACGGAGACGGTTTCTATCTACATTTACAGCACGGTAATGAGGTATTTAGACTTTGGGTACGGGGCGGCGTTGGTGGTGTGTACTTTTTTGATGTTAGTGGCAGCAGTTGCGCTCGCCGCTTACCTGTTATCGAGAGCCCGCATCAATGCAGCCGGCGGAAACTAAAACGATTTTAGATTTGGGATTTGAGATTTGAGATAACCAACAATTGCACTTTTATTTCCTTGGTATAAATTATGTCCATCGCCAGCGAACAACCTACCCAAAAAACCTTTAACATCCGGCAATTAATCTTGCCAATCTCGGCGATATTAATCGTCGCATATTTTCTCGCACCTATTATCTGGCAGGTGCTAACTTCTTTCAAAGTAAATGCAGATATTTCAGCGATTCCAAACGTCTACATTCCCAAACGAATTACTTTCGAGCATTACCTGTCGCTGTTCCAACGCCGCCCGTTTGCACTTTACATTTTAAATAGCGCTTTTGTTTCTATTACTTCAACATTGCTGTGTTTAGCAGTAGGCGCTCCTGCAGCTTACGCTTTGGCCAGGTTGCGACTGTGGAGCGAGAAAATCATCCTGGCAACTGTAACGATTGTGACGCTATTTCCGGCGGTGCTGCTATTTTTGGGACTGCTGGAAATTGTCAAAGCTTTGGATTTAGGGAATAATTATTTAGCATTAATTATTCCTTACACTGCTATCAATTTGCCGCTGACAATTTTGGTAATGCGGAGTTTCTTTCAACAATTGCCAAAAGATTTGGAAGATGCCGCTAAAGTGGACGGATACAACACTTTCCAAATGTTGTGGCAAATCGTGCTACCGATGACATTTCCAGCTTTAGTCACAACTGGAATTTTGACATTTATTTCAGCTTGGAACGAGTTTATTTTTGCACTAACATTTATGACTCGCGAATCTCTAAAAACAATCCCCGTCGCCACGGCTCAACTCAGCGGGGTGTCAGTATTTGAGATTCCTTACGGGCCGATCGCCGCAGCTACCGTTTTGGGAACTTTGCCCTTGGTTTTGCTGGTTTTGGTGTTCCAGCGGCGCATCGTTCAGGGTTTAACTGCGGGTGCAGTCAAGGGATAGTCAGTTGTCAGCAGTCAGTTGTAACTCACATCTTGCACCATTCTCAAGAACAGGCTTTTCGGCCTGTTCCACAAAGAGTAGATTTCTTGTGGAATGGGCTTCTAGCCCGTTCCTAAAAGGCTTATTGAGAATGGTGCAAGATATCAGTTGTAACAACAGTCAACAGTCAACAGTCAACACTTTAAAAATCATGGCAAAATTGCAACTCAAAAACCTCAATAAAACCTACAGCCCTAAAGTTGTTCCCGTAAAAGACATTAGTTTGGATGTCAGCGAAGGGGAATTTCTGACTTTGTTGGGGCCGTCGGGGTGCGGCAAATCTACGACTCTCAGGTTAATTGCAGGGTTGGAACAGCCGACTAGAGGCGAGATTAGAATTGGCGATCGCAATGTCACTTATCTCAGACCGGGCGATCGGGATATTGCAATGGTTTTTCAAAGTTACGCGCTTTATCCGCACATGACAGTATACGAGAATATGGCATCGAGCCTCAAACTTCGCAAAATCTCCTCTAGCGAAATCAACCGGTTAGTCACAGAAGTTGCAACATCCCTCGGATTGACGGAATTAATCGATCGCAAACCAGGAAAACTATCAGGCGGACAGCGGCAGCGAGTCGCCCTCGGCCGCGCTTTAGTGCGCCAACCGGAAGTATTTTTGCTCGACGAACCTTTGAGCAATCTCGACGCATTATTACGGGAAAAAGTTAGGGCCGAACTCAAACAATTATTTTCCTCCCAAAAAGCTCCTGTAGTGTACGTAACTCACGACCAAACCGAAGCCATGACGCTTTCTACCAAAGTCGCAGTTCTCAACAGCGGCAACGTGCAGCAACTAGACCCGCCACATTTAATTTATACTCGTCCGGCCAATCAGTTTGTAGCGGGTTTTGTGGGCAGCCCGCAAATGAATTTGCTCGTGCTTAAATGCCAGGGCAATTTTGCTATGTTAGGCGAGTCTGGAGTTCCACTCCCAAATCTGCCGACTGTGCCACCAGAAATTGTGTTAGGAATTCGCCCGGAACACGTCGGCTTGGCAGATGTAGAGGCCGGCAATATGTCGGCCCCCGAGGCAATTAAAGGTGAGGTTTTTTTAGTGGAAAACTTGGGAATGCAAAATTTAGTTAGCGTCCGAGTTAAAGGTGTGGAGTCAGTAACAGTGCGGGCTTTGCTGCCAAATGACCGCCACTGGAATTCCGAAATTGTAGAGCTGGTTTTTGGGCCTCAGTTGCTGCACTGGTTTGACGTGAAAACGGGCGATCGCTTGCAATAAGAAGTTGCCCTGCATAGCATGATTGATTAAAAATTGTCTAACCCTGTGCTGAAAAATATTTTTTTTGCTTCTAACTAAGTTATGACTTTAGTTAGAGGTAGAACTCTTTGGCTGCTGTTAACGTGATATTCATGTGTGAAAAAGCTAATTGGCTGACACATAGGTTGCGTATTTACCAGATTTTATCGCTAACCTATAACTCTACTTAGGTGGTTAATGGGAAGTTAAAGCTAAGTTGGCTTTACCTCGCATTAGCTGCTAATTTTGGAGCGAGTCAATTAGATGAAAAAATGTTGAAAATTATCACCAATCAACTTAGGGAGTATTACTGAGATGAATTTGATTTCCACAGCCATTGCTCGCATCAGTTCCCTGCTTAAGGGCTTTCAAATTAAGAGTTTTTTGAGTGTTGTCCTAGTCGGTTTTCTGGTGCTGACAACCACTGTTGATTCGGGACGTACTAACCAAGGTTTTGGCACGCAAGCCAGCTCAAAATCTGAGCTAAACAATTCTGAAAGACCCCAAACAACGCGGGAATGGAGGCAAGAAGCTCGCGAAACCTCAGACTCTCCGGGCGAACGAGCTCAGAAGATTGGGCAAGAGGCAGGAGCAGCCGTGAAAGAATTCGGGGAGATGTATCAAGACACTGCTAAGAGAAGTATCCGCGAATTAAAGGATAACTAGCTCCACCTAAAAAAATATAACACTGAGAAACCTGATGGCTGTAGGGGCGCAGCCAAGAGTGATCGCCCTTTCGGGTTTCTGAACACCTCAAAAGTTTGAAGTTTAAATAGGTTGAGCTACTTAATACGACAGACGCAATCAAGTAGGCGAGCATAAATAAACTTGGGCTGACGCTCAAAAACCCGGTTTCACCTGAGAAACTGGGTTTTTGAGTTGGAAGTCTTTTATGTTAAATTAAATCAAATTCGCGTTAAAAACTCGTTGCTCAGACTCGGTGGTTAAAACTGAGATATTGCAGTATTCTCAATCAGCATTTCAATGGCACGCTAGAAACAACAGCCCACAATATAGAATTTCCGCGTAATTCCTGATGAATAAACATCTTAAAAGTCTTTGCTTGACCGGCGTGCTGTTCATCCTGCCTGTTTGTCCGGCGACAATTGCCCACGCTCAACTTTCCGAAACTTCGGATACTAATGCCAAGCAAACAAATCTCCTCAAAGATGAACTGTATTTTGGCTTAACAAAACCGGGAGGCGAGATAATTTCTGAATCCGAATGGCAGGAGTTTGTCAAGGCGGTTATTACCCCTCGCTTTCGGGAAGGGCTAACCGTATTAGACGGCTCCGGGCAGTTTCTCAACAGCTCTGGAATTCTGATTAGAGAAAACTCTAAAATAGTTATTTTAATTTATGAAAGTAGTCCGGCAACGAATCAAGCTATTCATGAAATTATCGAAACTTACAAGCACACTTTCCACCAGGAGTCAGTGTTGCGGGCCACCAGCGAAGTTAAGGTTTCTTTCTGATTCGGTCATCGAATCAGTGTATTTATGATATTATTCGTGGTAATCAAGGTCATATCCTCAAACATAAGTAGGGTGCGGGTGCAAGAAAAATCATAATTTGTGGGTATCGATCGCACACTGCAAAAAATCGCTAGAAAAACCTGACCGGGAGAAAACAAAAACATGATGAACGACGGCAACCAAAAAGCTGAAGCGCCTGAAAGCGAGGATGCACAAAATTTGTCCGGCATGGCGAAAGCTTTTCTTGTGAGCATGGCTTGGTCTTACGCAGAGGCATTGGATCACATGAAACGATCGCGAAATCCACAGGAACCCGCGCCGGAATCTCCGACAGAACAAGTCGAACCCGATACTGAAAAAAATTAATGACCGACTATTAATGCGATCGATTTGCCAAACTATCTGGGGGTGCGATCGAACGCAATAGTCAATTAGCTGTTTTGAGTGAAGAACAATCTACTCAGAACAGCGAACTGTGCAGGTTAAGCCGGATTTGTATGGGATTTTACAAGAATAAAAAAAACTGAAAGCCCGGTAACCCTTCAACAAGCTCAGGAAAAGCTTTACTCCGGGGATGACAACTGGGTTGCAGGTTTGAACCTCAACCTATATCTATCCCTAAAAGGGATTTAAACTAAACTAATGTACGGTTTTACCGCTACAGTGTACAAAACAAATAACCAATTTTTAGATCGGTCTCATGTCTAATTCAAAAATGATTGGTAAAGCGATCGCAGGTAGCCTTTGCTTGGGCATCCTCATTAGCTTCAACGCCTCACTCGGCCCAGCATCCGCAGCAACACCAACAATTGCCCAAGAAACAGCAGCCCCGGCCGCTAGCAGCCTCGACCAGCAACTCCTAGGCCAATGGCAAGGCACAGTCCCCTCCGGTCAGTCTTTCACCTTCGTCTTTGCCCCAGAAGGCAAATTGTTTCTCATGGCGAAAGGCCCCGACGGAGCCGCCCGCGCCAAAGAAATGAGGTACAAAGTTAATCTCGGTGAAAAACCGATGCACATTGATGTCGGCCTCAGCAGCACAGAAACCGTTGAGACTGTTTTTGAATTGACTCCCGAAGGTCAAATGCGCCTTCAGTTGCAAGGCACCAATCCCGGACAGGCCAGACCTAATTCCTTAAACGATCAGGCAACCGTGTTTAAAAAGGTCTCCGAGGCCACTGCACTGCCTGCTGACACTCAAGTCATCGGTTTTTGAGGAAAATTGCAGGCAGAAGGCACTTATCGCAATTTTCAATAGAGTGAGGTACTGATTGGGATTTTCGATTTTCGATTTTCGATTTTCGATTGGGGAATTGGTAAGAAAGCCGGCGAGTACCTCACCTGATTGAGATCCGCTATAACTAGCTCTGAGTTTTCAGATTGCCACGCTTCGCGAGGAACGAAGCAATCTTAAAACTTTCCCCGTGCCTTCTGCCTTCCACAGGCCCTGCTACAATCCACTTAGTCTCCCTTTAATTTTTGCCATAGACTTCCATGAGTGAAACCGTCCTAGAAGTTCGCAACCTGCGGGTTCAATTTCAATCTGCGGACGCAGGCGATGCGTCTGCAACCGTCAAAGCGGTTGACGGCATTTCCTTTGAGGTCAACCGAGGGCAAACTCTGGGCATCGTGGGAGAGTCGGGATCGGGAAAATCGGTAACATCCCTGGCTGTTATGGGTTTGCTGTCGAGTTCGTCAACCAAAATCGATGGCGAAATTTGGTTTTCTCCGACAAAAGACGGCGCTAGCAATGGGCCTGTGAATCTGCTGGAAATGCCGGACAGGGAAAAGCAAACATACCGGGGCAGCCAGATTGCGACGATTTTTCAAGAGCCGATGAGTTCGCTAAATCCGGTTTATACGATCGGATTTCAACTCACAGAAGCTATTTGTTTGCACCAAAAGGTGTCGCAGACAGAAGCGCGGCGCAAAGCTGCTTCTTTGCTGCAAGAAGTGAAGCTGCTACCGGGCGACGATGAAATCAGGCAGCGGTGTTTGGCTTTGCGGCAAGAAGTAGGTGGCGAGGACGATCGCGATTTGATGCAGCTCGTCAACGGCCAAAAACAAGCTATGCTCGATCGCTACCCCCACGAACTCTCAGGCGGTCAAATCCAGCGCGTGATGATTGCAATGGCCATTTCTTGCAATCCAACTTTATTAATTGCTGATGAACCTACCACGGCTTTGGACGTAACCGTGCAGGCAACAATCTTAGCTTTGCTGCGGGAGTTGCGGGACTCTAGAGGCATGGCAATGATTTTTATTACCCACGATTTGGGCGTCATTGCTGAAATTGGCGATACGGTGGCGGTGATGTACCGAGGCAAGATTGTTGAGTGCGGTGCGATCGAACAAATTTTCAGCAATCCTCAACATCCTTACACAAAAGGTCTGTTAGCTTGCCGCCCAACTCTCGATCGGCAAATGCGCCGTTTGCCGACGGTTTCCGATTTTATGGATGTCACCACAAATGCCAGCGGCGAATTAGTAATTATCGAGAAAAATGTCGATTTAGACGGCGACAGCAGCGGCGGACTTTCCGCTTTTGCAACAGGAAAACAGCCTCGGCTGCCAAATATTTCCGAGCCTTTGCTGGCTGTTAATAACTTGCGAGTCGGTTTTCCTGTGAAGGGAATGTTTGGGGAAACTCAACGCTTGTTTATGGCGGTAAACGATATTTCTTTTGAGGTTTACCCGGGCGAGACTTTGGGTTTGGTGGGCGAGTCTGGCTGCGGCAAATCAACTTTGGCGAGAGCTTTGCTGCAATTAATTCCGGTGGCCAGCGGTAAAGTGTTTTTTGAAGGTCAAGAAATTACGCCTCCTGCCAGAAGTAGTTCGGCAGCCAAGTGGATGGCTAATTATCGGATGAAAAAAGAGTACGATCGCAAATTGCGGTGGCTGCGGCGCGATATGCAAATTATTTTTCAAGATCCTTTTAGTTCTCTCGATCCGCGCCTAAATGTTGGGGATGCGGTGATGGAACCGATGGTGATTCACCGTTTTGGTAAGAACCAGAAAGAACAGCGCGATCGCGCGGCTTATTTGTTGGATAGAGTGGGTTTAAATCCAGATTTTATGCGGCGCTACCCTCACGAGTTTTCGGGCGGACAGCGGCAGCGAATTTGTATTGCTAGAGCTTTGGCTTTGAATCCTAAGTTTATTATTTGCGATGAGTCGGTTTCCGCCTTAGATGTGTCGGTGCAGGCGCAAGTTTTAAATTTGTTAAAAGAGTTGCAAACAGAGTTTGGACTGACTTATATTTTTATTTCTCACGATTTGAGCGTGGTCAAGTTTATGAGCGATCGGGCGATCGTCATGAACAAAGGTAAAATCGAGGAAATTGGCACTGCTGAGCGCATTTACCGCCAACCGCAGCAAGCTTATACGCGGCAACTTATAGCTGCTATTCCTGCGGGTAATTTGGAGCGAATTCGGCAACAGCAATTAGGCCGCAAATCTGCTTTGGGTGCTGTGGCGCCTTGGCCCCCATCGCCTGCTGATGAATCACAACAAAATTGATATCTAGTGTTTTAAACTCGTATCAATTACCAATTGCCCGTTACCAATTACTAATTAGCCCTTACGCGCGAACATAGGAGTGCAACGAAAAACTGCTACCAATATTTTTTTCATTTTATCTTCAGAAATCCACAGTTTATCTTTATTTGAAATTCATAATTTATGCTCAAATTCAACCTGTTTGAACTTGACTAATATTCCGGGTTGTTCAACCCACAGCCAGCGCGCTCCACGCAGTATTTTCCTACATCAAACTCGGTCATTCCTGGACGGCAAAAGTCGTATAACACGCTACTATAACGCGCCAAGCTGCTTCAGGCGAACCCTACATAATTAGGTTCTGCGTCCAAGATTAGCTAGATTAGGCCAAATGTCCAATGACTAAGAGCAATATGTAGCGTAGTATTATAGATAAACTCTCTCTATGAGTCGGAAAAAGTAGAAAATGCCCACCCCAGCTAAAAAGAGATTACTCCCTAATTCCGTAAATACACTTAATTCTATGGTCGGTTTGCGTAGATTTACGCAAATGTTAAACCGCTAGATTTCGCAAGCTAGGAAAGTTTAACAATATTTAAACAGCTTTATTGTAATTTGGGCTCACCACACGTAAAACGGGATCACAACTAAAAAAATGAAATCTTCTGTTCGTATCGAAGAATCAAAAAGCACTAAATTCTCGAACTTACTGCACGTGTTGTTGACAAAAATTACCGCAGCAGTCACCAGAATAGAAAAGGCAGAAGGCAGCAAGGAGTATGAAAAAAAAATCAGCGTAGGGACGATCGCCCCTGGCAGTGTATTCTCAATTTTGATAATTGTACTGCTGGTGTTAAACGGGTGTTTCGTAGCTGGCAGCCGTGATAATTTGTACTATACTCAACTCGCCCTGGGATTTTTGGCAATAGCAAATATTGTCTTTTTGGCGGTATCGGCGCGTTTAAACGCCTCTGCTGTCGCCGCCCAAAACGATCGCCAATCCAGCAAACCCGACGGGGGCGATCGCTTTTTTAGTCTCTCGCTAGATATGCTGTGCGTCATAGGTTTTGACGGTTATTTAAAACGCATCAACCCAGCAGCAGAAAACATTCTAGGCTATTCCCCAGCAGAAATTGTGGGCAAACTCTTTATTGAATTCGTGCATCCAGACGATCGCGAAACTACTTTAAAACAAGCTGAAAGTATTGTTGCGGGGAATAATACTGTTGGGTTTGAAAACCGCTGGCGGTGTCGAAACGGGTCTTACAAGTGGGTAGCCTGGAGTGCTAGTCCTGTTTGCGAGGAAGAATTGATTTATGGTGTCGGCCGCGACGTTACCGATCGCCAACGCACCCAAGAATCGCTCCAGTACACCAATTCTATCTTGCATTCTGTGATTGAAAGCACGCCGGATATCATTTGTGTCAAGGATATTCAAGGCCGCTACATAATCGCTAATTCTGCAGTATGTCAATTTTTGGAAAAACCGATCGAGGAAATTATAGGCAAAGATGATGCAGAATTATTTGCTGCTGAAATAGCCAGTCAAATTATCGAAGTAGACCGCAAAGTGACTGCCGCCGGAGAATGTTTGACATATGAAGAAGATATACCACACAACGGGGCTATACGAACGTTTATAACAGCAAAATACCCTTGGCGTGACTCTCAAGAAAATATTGTCGGCGTAGTTGCCATATCTCGCGACATCAGCGATCGCAAAGAAATAGAAGCAGCGCTACTAGAGAGAAACATCCTCTTTGAAAGCGTAATCGAAAGTACAGGCGACAGCATTTTTGTCAAAGATACTCAGGGCAATCACCTATTGGTCAATTCTAAGGCGGCGGCCATTATTGGCTTCCCAAAATCAGAAATTATTGGCAAAAAAAATGCAGAATTATTTCCGCCGGATATTGCAGATATGCTTGTGGAAAATGACCGCCAGATCTGGCAATCTGGTATTGAGGAAAAGATCGAGGAAGTAGCAAAAGATAGCGAGGGCAACATCCTGACATTTCTTTCTACCAAAAGTCCTTTGCGCGATCGGGCAGGAAACATCACCGGTGTAGTGGGAGTTGCTCGCGAAATTACCGATCGCAAACGCGCAGAAAAAGCCCTACAAGAAAGCGAGGAACGCTACCGCTGCTTAATTGAAGCCACATCCCAAATTGTTTGGGATACTAAACCCGAAGGCGAATTTGTCACCGAACAACCAAGATGGAGTGCATTTACGGGACAGATTTACAGCGAACTTAAAGGATGGGGGTGGCTAAATGCTATCCATCCAGATGATAGACAACATACTGCAAAGATTTGGTCTGATGCAGTTGCCAACTGCACTTCATACCAAGTAGAACACCGCTTGCGCCGGCACGACGGCGAGTACAGGTACATGAGCGTGCGCGGTGTGCCTGTATTGAACGCAGACGGCAGCATTCGCGAGTGGGTGGGAGCGCACTCCGATATTACCGATCGCAAAATCACAGAAGAAAAAATACAGCAGCAAACAGAATTTTTGGCCAGCATTTACGACAGCGTAGACTACAGCATTTTCGTAATAGATATCGGCGCCGACGGAGAGTTTCGCTTCGCAGGCTGGAACCCAGCAGCAGATTTATTCGCAGGCATCAGCAGCCAATTTGGGCGCGGCAAAACTCCACAAGAACTTTTCCCAGAAGCTATAGCAGCAATGTTCCGGCAGAATTTGAGCGACTGTTTGGAAAGAGGCAGCTCGATTTCCCGCGAATATCCCGCTACTTTTGACGCTAGAGAAATCTGGTCGATCGTAACTCTGACTCCGCTGCGGGACGGATCGGGCAAAATTTATCGCGTTGTCGGCAGTTGCACCGACATTACAGAACGCAAAAAAGCCGAAACCCAATTGCGCGAACAAGAAGAATTTTTAAACAGCATCTATAACGGCTCTAATCAAGCTATTTTTGTGGTAGATGTCACCGCCGACGCAGAGTTGCGCTACACAGGTTGGAATACTGCTACAGAAGCCTCTACAGGCTTTTTAATCGCCGATGTCCAAGGCAAAACCCCAGAAGAGGTTTTTCCCCCGCTAGTAGCAGCAGATATTCGGCAAAGATACGTTGATTGTTTGGCAGCCAGCACCTCGATTTGTTACGAAAACAAGACCGAGTTGGAAGGCGTAGAACATTGGTTTATGGTAACTCTGACGCCACTGCGCGATGCCTCCGGCAGAATCTACCGCCTGATAGGCAATTCGATGGACATTACCGATCGAAAACAAGCAGAAGCAGCGCTGCAAGAGAGCCAGCGTTTTGTTGAGCGAATTGCCAATACCAG
This sequence comes from Microcoleus sp. BR0-C5, assembly GCF_036705045.1. NCBI lineage: Bacteria > Bacillati > Cyanobacteriota > Cyanophyceae > Oscillatoriales > Microcoleaceae > Microcoleus > Microcoleus sp. BR0-C5. The sequence goes on along the minus strand of NZ_JAUBTR010000036.1, from coordinate 13,191 downwards.
CCCGAATCTTCTCTATGTTTACGACGAAACCGAGCAGCGAAATGTCTACAGCAACCGCGAAATCACTGACACCCTCGGCTATACGAGGGCAGAAGTTGAAAACATGGGCAGCAATCTACTGCCCACCATCCTCCACCCTGACGACTTAGCTAAATTTCCCGGCTATTTTCAGCAATTAGAAAATGCTCCCGACGGCGAAGTTATTGAGTACGAATATCGGGTACGCGATCGACAGAATTGTTGGCACTGGTTAGTCAGCCGGGATATTGTATTTAGCAGAACAGAGGAGGGAAAAATTAAGCAGCGTCTCGGTGCTGCTACGGACATTACAGAGCGCAAAATAGCAGAACAAGCTTTAGCAGAACAATTGAAACTTTCTTTATTCACAGCAGATGTGGGAATTGTTCTAACTCAAAACCAGGGTTTGCGTAAAACTTTGCAATATTGCGCCGATGGAGTTGTGCGCCATTTGGATGTTGCCTTTGCTCGGATTTGGACATTAAATGAAGACGGAAATGTATTGCAACTGCAAGCAAGCGCGGGGATATATACTCATATTGACGGCGCTCACAGCCGCATTGCTGTCGGCGAGTTCAAGATTGGTTTAATCGCCTTGGAGCGACAACCTCACATCACTAATTGTGTGAAAGAAGATCCCCGAATCCAGGACAAAAAATGGGCTGCGCGTGAAGGAATGGTGGCTTTTGCTGGATATCCGCTAATTGTTGACAATCAGTTGCTGGGAGTAATCGCGATGTTTGCTCGCCAGGATTTGAACGAATCAACGCTGATTGCTTTGGCGTCAAGTGCGGATACGATCGCCCTGGGAATTAAGCGCAAACAAACAGAAGTTGCTCTCGCTACACAAAAGCAAACTTTAAGGGCAATTATTGACAACTCTCCGATCTGGGTGTGGATGACAAATGCTAGCGGGCGGATGTTATCAGTTAACAAAACTTTTTGCGAAGATGTGGGTATTCCCGAATCAAAATTTTTAGCAGCCTCTCACTATTCCGAAGTTTTGGGATTAGAAGCATCTGTTAACTCTCTGGCATCTGACGCGCAAGCGTGGAGCCAAGATATTCCCTATTATTCTGAAGAAATTCTCCAGCTTACTGATGGTGCCTATCACCATTTCGAGACAATTAAAACTCAGGTCAAAGATGATTCCGGTAACGTGATCGGCTTAATCGGTTTGGGTTTGGACGTTACAAAACAAAAAGAATCCCAAAGACAGTTGCAAAAGTCGGAAGCGAGATTCCGCAAATTAGCCGAGCAGGAAGCGCTGCTGAACCAACTAGCTAGCAATATCCGGGAATCTCTGGATTTAGATACTATTTTGGCTACAACTGTGCAGCAGATTCGTGAGTTGCTGCAACTCGATCGCTGTCTGTTTATGTGGTATTGGCCGGACGCCTCGCCGCCAGTTTGGGCCGTGCAATACGAGGCAAAAAATGCTGATTTGCCTTCGTTGTTGGGTTTAGTTCCTGCTGGTGTGACTGGTTCTCATGCCGAGCGGATTGCCAATTTGGAAATTATTCGGGTCGATGATTTTGAGACTGTTACCGATCCAGTCGAGCGGGAGTTTTTCAGTTATATAGGATTCAATTCTTTGCTAGACATTCCCCTTCAAACATCTGCTGGTAAAATCGGGCTGATTTGCTGTAGTGCTTCTAGCAGTGTGCGGTGTTGGAGCGATGAGGAAGTGGAACTGTTAGTGGCGGTGGGCAATCAATTGGCGATCGCCATCAGTCAAGCGGAACTCTACACTCAAAGCGTCGATTCAGCTCGGATAGCGCAAGAACAAACTGCCAAACTAGAAGTAACTCTGTGCGAACTCCAGCAAGCTCAAACCCAACTCGTGCAGGCAGAAAAAATGTCGAGTCTCGGTCAGATGGTAGCAGGAATCGCCCACGAAATCAATAACCCCGTCAGCTTTATTTTCGGCAATCTTACTTACACCGAAGAATACACCACAAGCCTGATGAAACTGCTGCAAATGTATCGAGATGAATACCCGGAACCTTCTGCTGCTCTTCAGGAGGAAATAGAGGTATTAGAGCTGGATTTTGTGCTAGAGGACTTGCCGAAAATGCTGTCTTCTATGCAGGTGGGAGCTACTCGCATCCGGGATATCGTGCGGAGTTTGCGGAATTTCTCTCGCCTTGATGAATCGGACATGAAAAAGGTTAACATTCACGAAGGCATCGACAGCACATTGATGATTTTAGAACACCGTCTGAAAGTTCAGCCCGATAGCGTAGCGGGTACGGAGTTCCATCGCCCAGCCATTCAACTCGTTAAAGAATACGGAGAATTGCCGCTAGTGGAGTGCTACGCCGGACTGTTGAATCAGGTGTTTATGAATATTATCGCTAACGCTATTGACGTGTTACAAGAACCGCTCGAAGATCCGGGAATTATTCGCATCCGTACAGAGGTAGAAGGTACTCTCGTTGTGATTAGAATTGCTGATAACGGTGCAGGTATCACCGATCAAGTCAAGCAGCGGATATTTGACCCCTTCTATACTACCAAACGGATCGGTTCAGGAACGGGGATGGGTTTGGCAATTTCCCATTCAATTATTGTCGAAAAACATAAAGGTGAAATTAAGTGTTTCTCGGTGGTGGGGAAAGGCACTGAATTTATAATCGAGATTCCGATTAAAACAACAGAAAATTAAATTTGTGGTTCGGCCAAAATACTAAGGTGCATCAGTTGGAAAAACCAGATTTTTTTGTAATAACTTTAAGACTGACGCAGCCGACAGGTTACAAATAGAGAAAACTTATTTTACCAGAAATTTGTCGGGTGCGTATTGTCCACCCTCCAACTAAACTTGATATGATATTAAAAATCTAAAATCTAAAATCTAAAATCTAAAATGGCATTACCTCCCGGCAGTTTCGGTTTACCCCTAATTGGCGATACCATCAACTTTTTGCAAGATGCCCAATTCGCCAAAAAACGCCAGCAGCAGTACGGAAATATTTTCAAAACCCGCATTTTCGGACAGCCTACAGTTTTTATGTGCGGCCCAGAGGCGAATTTGTTTGTTTTAAGCAATGAAAACCAATATTTTGTTGTGACTTGGCCTGCCAGCACGAGAGCGCTTTTAGGGCCACTTTCCTTGTCGTTACAAACGGGTGCTAACCACCAAAATCGGCGCAAGCTGCTGTACCAAGCGTTTCAGCCGCGAGCTTTGGCCGGCTACATCGGCGCGATGGAAAATATCACTCAGCGCTATTTGGAAAAATGGGGCAGAATGGAAACCATGACTTGGTATCCTGAACTGAGAAATTATACTTTTGATGTTGCGGCTAAGTTGTTGGTAGGGATTGAAAATGGTTCGGAAACGTCGCTGGGACATAATTTTGAAACTTGGTGCAATGGTTTATTTTCGATTCCTTTAGATGTGCCGTGGACTCAGTTTGGCAAGGCGAAAAAGTCCCGCAAGCTGCTGTTGGCAGAACTTGAAAAGATTATTCGCGATCGCCAACAAGGAACCCCTAGCGGCAATGATGCTTTGAGTTTGCTGATTTCGGCTCGCGATGACGAGGGAAATAGTTTGAGTTTGGATGAGTTAAAAGATCAAGTGCTATTGTTGCTGTTTGCGGGACACGAAACTTTAACTTCGGCGATCGCCTCTTTTTGTCTTCTCCTAGCTCAAAATCCCGATGTGATGGCAAAAGTCCGCGCCGAACAGCAGCAGTTCCCCGCAACTGAACCGCTAACCTTGGAACAACTCAAACAAATGACTTATTTAGAGCAGGTTATGCGAGAAGTGCTGCGGTTGGTTCCGCCAGTGGGAGGCGGTTTTCGTCAGGTAATTAATGCTTGCGAGTTCGCCGGCTACGAAATTCCCCAGGGTTGGACGGTGCTTTATCAAATCAATCAGACGCATCAGGATAGTCAACTTTATCCCGAACCCGATCGCTTCGACCCCGATCGATTTAGCTCGGATCGATCGGCTAAACCGTTCAGTTACTTGCCCTTTGGTGGAGGTTTGCGAGAATGTTTGGGCAAAGAATTTGCCCGATTAGAAATGAAGTTGTTTGCAGCAAAGATTGTTCGGGAGTTTGAATGGGAGCTTTTACCCGATCAAGATTTGGATTTGGTCACAGTACCGACTCCGCATCCCCGCGACGGTTTGCGAGTGAAGTTTCATCGAACAACTATGAATAGGTAGAAGCTTCTGTTCTACACCCTCCTTATTTTCTTCCTCTTCTTCTTGAGAACAGGCTTTCCGGCCTGTTCCACAAGAGATGAATTTTATTGTGCGGAGTAGGGGTTGGGCTTCTAGCCCGCCCTGAAAGCCTGATTGATAATGGTGCAATATCTCAGTCTCAATCAACATCCAATTGCATCGACCCCAAATACTTAGTTAGATAAGGCGAAAACACCTCATAAATCAGAGTCAATGGCTTCCCGTGATGCCAAAACAAATAGTGTCGCCCCCAAAAAGGCCCCGACTCTTCAAAAGCTGACTCCAAAGCCACCGAATCACCGCAATAAATGCCCTGCACATCGCGATACAACTCTGTCCGCAGCCGCGCTAAACTAGCCCAAATTGGCAAAGATTTATTTTGTAAATATTCATCTACGTGGCTTGCTTCCCACCAAGAAGTCGCATAGGCCAGGCGCTGTCCCGAAGCTGTCCGCAGCCACACTTGGCGGCGCAGGCGCGGCCCCGGAACCGCGACAATTTGCTCTGGTGCGCCGTCTGCGTCTTCACCCACTAAAGACATATCGATGACATCAACTTCTGTCGGTTCCCCTGTCAGCAGTTGCAGGTGACGGGTGGGGGAACCGTCGCCCAGGAGCAGTATTTGCCACGCCGGTGCGAGCTTGGTGTGGGGCAAACCCTTCTGTACTGCGTCTTCTGCTCCTTGCCACAGGGGGTTGAGAGCGTGCCAGGTGCGGCTGTTTTTGGGTGTAAATGTTGCAGTCAAGGGTCTTTACAAAACTTAATTTTTTGTTTATTATAACGCTTCTGCAATCTACAATTTAAATCTGTTTAGAAACGGGCTCTTCGGCCCGTTCCACAATAAAATTGAGTTGGTGTGGAACAGGCATCTTGCCTGTTGTTGAATAAAATTGAGTTGGTGTGGAACAGGCATCTTGCCTGTTGTTGAATAAAATTGAGTTGGTGTGGAACAGGCATCTT